>JAKAZX010000068.1 GCA_021826485.1 Pseudomonadota bacterium
GGGCCGCAGACGCCGGGCTGACGGCAAGGCGGGCACGGGGCCGGCCGTGCGGCCGGCCCCGTCCGGTCAGGGTGTCCGCGATGCGGCCGGCAGGCTGGCCGCCGCCGCATCGTCCTTGTCCACTTTCACCTCGGTCCGCCGCACCGTTTCCTGCACCCGCTCGGTCCGCTCGCCGGCGTCCTTGCGGACAACCACCTCCTCGGTGACGCGGGCAGTCTTGCCGACCACCGCTTCTTCCCGCGTCTCCGTCATTTCGACCGTGCGTTCCTGGAACGCCGGATCGCTGCCCTCGACCGGCCGGTCCACCCTGCGCCGCTCGACCTGCACGCGTTCCTCACGCAACTGCACGTCCTGGGTGACCGGGTTTTCGACGACCTGGACATGCACGCGCACCCGCCCCCCGGCGACCGCGCGCTTGCCGATGGCGAGGCTTTCCTCGACGACCGGGATCACCTCCTCCCGGCCTGTCGCCGATGTCGGCTCCGCCGCCCGGCCGGCGAGCGCCGGCTCGTAGGTTGCGGCGGTGCGCGCAGGCGGCTTGGCGGGAACATCCGGGTACCCGATTCCGACGGGCGCCACATCGACGGGGCCGCCGGTGCCGCCCATGCCCCCGGTCCAACCAGCCTGCCGCCAGCCGGCTTCCTGGGCGTCGAGGTCGATCGGGTCATGCCGCTCCAGGATCGCCGCCGCCCGGTCCGACTGTTCGGCATCGGTCACGTGCACGCTGAGCAGGCTCTGGCCGCGATTGACGCCCTCGTAATACCCGGCGGTTTCCTCCTCGCCGAGAAACAGGCGCTTGAGGTTTTCCCAGAGCCCTTCGGTCTGTGCGGCCACATCGGGTGTCTGCGGGGACTCCTGGTCGATGATCTCGATCGCACTGCGATCGATTCCCCCCGCCACAAGGTCGTCGGCAGCCTTCTCTGCGGCGGTGCGCGTCGCGAACAGGCAGGCAAGGGTCTGCCGTTGTCCAGGCGCGCCTTCCGCGGCCGGGCCGGGCGCGGCCGCCGGGGTGCCCAAGCCGAGGGGGACGGGGCCGATGTTTTCCAGATCGCTCATGTCTGCACTTCTCCTTCATTGGGGCCGAGACGTTCGATCTCGGCCCGTTCGGCCCGCAGCGCGACCGGCCGCTGTTCGACGCGCGTGCGGGAGATGGTCTGCACACGAAGCTCCTCCCGCAGGAACAGCCGTATGGTGACGACAGCACGCTCCTCGACCACGGGGATGACGGTGATGTCGCCTTCCGTGCGCACGGGCGGGGGCTGCTCGACGAAACGTCCGACCGGCACGTGCTCGACCATTACCGACCGATCCTGCAGCGTGACCTCGACCGTCTCCTCCCGCGTCTCGGGAATGACGCGCACCCGCACTCGCCCGGTCGCCACGTCACGGCGCGTGACCTGCACCGATTCGCGCATGATCGGCAGCCTGACTTCCTCGGAACCGCTCATCCGCCCCTCGTGCTGGTGCGAACGGACGAACGCGGGCGTGAGAGACGATGTTTGGTCAGACGCGATGAAATAGGCGTGTCTTCAGCCAAACGGGGTTGCAACAGCTTCCCTGCAACGGCTCAGTTCCGGCTGCGTTAGGGGCGCCAAGCCGACGGTAGGGCTCCGGCAGATCGGCCAGTCAGGAAAGGCGGAACAATGTCGATTATCGGATGGATCGTGCTTGGACTGATCGCTGGCTTCATCGCCAGTAAGATCGTCAACAATGCGGGCGAAGGAATATTTCTGGATATCATCCTCGGCATCGTCGGTGCCGTGGTGGGCGGCTTCATCTTCAGCGCCTTCGGCGCCGCCGGCGTCACCGGCTTCAACATCTACAGCATGATCGTGGCGATCGTCGGCGCGATCGTGGTGCTGTGGCTCTATCACGCCATCGCCGGGGCAAGGCGGGTCTGACCTCGCCGCCCCGTCAGCGTCAGATGGCGACCCGCACCCCCAGTTCGACCACCCGGTCGCTGGGGATGCGGAAGAACTCGGTGGCCGAGACGGCATTGCGCGCCATCACCAGGAACAGCCACAGCCGCCAGAACGGCAGCTTCGGCGCGGTGGCCGGCACGATCATCTCGCGGCCCAGGAAATAGCTGGTCTGCATCGGATCGAAGGCCACCCCCTCGGCGCGCAGCGCGGCGAGGTCGCGCGGCAGGTTGGGGCTTTCCATGAAGCCGTAGCGGACGGTGACGCGGTGGATGCCGGGCGCCAGTTCCTCGACGGTGCTGCGATCGGCCTGCGGCACGTCCGGCACATCGAGGTTGTTCACCGTCACGAACAGGACCTTCTCGTGCAGCACCTTGTTGTGCTTGAGGTTGTGCAGCAGGGCGGCGGGCACATAGTCCGGGTTGCCGGTCAGGAACACCGCCATGCCGGGCACCCGCACGGTGCGCGACTGCGGCAGCCGGGCGAGGAAGGAAGCGAGCGGCAGGCTGTCCATGCGCCAGCGTGACAGCAGCAGGTCGCGGCCGCGCTTCCAGGATGTCATCAGCGCCAGCAGCGCCAGCCCGAGCACCAGCGGGACGTAGCCGCCCTCCGGCACTTTCAGCAGATTGGCGGCAAAGAACACCGTGTCGATGACGAGGAAGACGCCGAACGGGCCGTAGCTGGCCAGCGCCGACCAGTGGAACTGGCGGCGGAACACCTCGGCGGCGAGGATGCAGGTGCAGATGAACGTTCCCGTCACCGCGATGCCATAGGCGGCGGCGAGGTTGTCGCTGGTCTTGAAGGCCAGCACCAGCGCCAGCACGCCGACCAGCAGCCCGGCGTTGATCTGCGGGACGTAGATCTGGCCTTCTTCGGTCGCGCTGGTGTGGCGCACCGTCATGCGCGGCAGGAAGCCGAGCTGCATGCACTGCCGCGACATCGAATAGGCGCCGGAGATCACCGACTGGCTGGCGATCACCGTCGCGGCGGTGGCGAGGATAACCAGGGGCAGCGTGAGCCAGCCCGGGGCGAGCAGGAAGAACGGGTTCTCCAGCGCCGCGGGCTTGGCCAGCACCAGCGCGCCCTGGCCGAAATAGTTCAGCACCAGCGCGGGCAGCACAAAGAACATCCAGGACAGGCGGATCGGCTGGGCGCCGAAATGGCCCATATCGGCATACAGCGCCTCCGCCCCCGTCACCGCCAGCACGACCGAGCCGAGGGTGACGAAGGCGAGCCAGCCGTAATGCGCCACCAGCCCAACCGCATAGGTGGGCGACAGCGCCAGCAGCACGGTGGGATGGTGGGCGATCGCGATCGCGCCGAGCAGGCCGATGGCGGCGAACCACAGCGCCATCACCGGGCCGAACACCCGGCCCACGGTTTCCGTCCCGCGGTACTGCACGGCGAACAGCAGCACGATCACGATGACGGAGATCGGGATGACGAATTCCTTGAGCGTCGGTGCCGCGATCTCCAGCCCCTCGACCGCCGACAGCACCGAGATGGCGGGCGTGATGACGCCGTCGCCGAAGAACAGGCAGGCGCCGCCGATGCCGGCCAGCACCAGCGCCGCGCGCAGCCGCGGGCCGGCGGCGACGCGCTGGGCGAGCGCCATCAGCGCCAGGATGCCGCCCTCGCCGTTGTTGTCGGCGCGCATCACCAGCAGCACGTATTTCACCGTGACCACCAGCACCAGCGACCAGAAGATCAGCGACAGGATGCCCAGCACCTCCCAGGAGGAGATGCCGGTGGTGCTGAAATGATCCAGGCTGGCCTTGAAGGCATAGAGCGGGCTGGTGCCGATATCGCCATAGACCACGCCGAGCACGGCCAGCAGCATGCCGATCCCGGGCACCGGCTTGTGCCTGCGCTCCGCCGCCGCCACGGCGGTCAGGTCCGGGGCGTTCTGCTGCTGCGACATGGGATGCGGGTCATGATGCCGTCCGGGCTGAGGGCGGCGGACGCATACGCGGGGCCATGCTGCGGTGCAAGCATCGCGCGGCTCAGCCGGCGGCGGGCGGGCGGTGGCCGAAGATCGCGCTGCCGACCCGGACATGGGTGGCGCCGTGGGCGATCGCCGTCTCGAAATCGGCCGACATCCCCATCGACAACATGGCGAGCCGGTGGCGCGCGGCACAGGCGGCGAGCCAGGCGAAATGCGCCGCCGGATCGGCCGCGGCCGGCGGGATGCACATCAGCCCGGCGACGGCGGCGCCGAAGCGCGCCTGGCAGGCGGCGATGAATGCGTCGGCGGCATCGCGGGCGATGCCGGATTTCTGCGGCTCCGCGCCGGTGTTGACCTGGATCAGCAGGCGCGGCAGCCGGCCCTCGCGGTCGGCGGCCTCGCCGAGCGCATCGGCCAGCCGCGGCCGGTCCAGCGTCTCGATCACGTCGGCGATGCGCACCGCCTCCCGCGCCTTGTTGGTCTGCAGCCCGCCGATCAGATGAAGGTGCAGGTCCGGATGGGCGGCGCGCAGGGCGGGGAACTTGGCTGCCGCCTCCTGCACCCGGTTCTCCCCGAACTGCCGCTGCCCGGCGGCGATGGCGGCGGCGACCGCGGCGGCGGGGTGCGTCTTGCAAACCGCGACCAGGGTCACATCCTCGGCGCGGCGGCCGGCGCGGCGGGCGGCGGCGGCGATGCGCGCCCGCACGTCCGCGAGGTTCGCCGCGATGGCGGCCGGATCGGGCGGGGGAGTCTCAGGCATGGATGCGAGGCTGGTCGGCTGGGCGCGTGCGGTCAAGTCGCGCCGGGGCGGGTCGGGCGCCGTGCTCTGGCTGTTCACGGATGCGCGGCGGCTGCCCGATCCGCTGCCGGCGATCGCGCGCCTGCCGCCGGGGCTGGGCGGCGTCGTGCTGCGCGATGACGGGCTGGCCGGCCGCGCGGCACTGGGCCGGCGCGTCGCGACCCTCTGCCGGGCGCGGCGGCTGGCGCTCTCGGTCGCCGGGGACTGGCGGCTGGCGGCGGCGCTGCATGCCGGGCTGCATCTGCGTGCCGGCCGCCGGCCGCCCGGTGTGCCGCGCGGGCTGCCGGCGCTCACGTCCTCCGCCCACGGGATGGCCGATCTGGTGCGGGCGCGGCGGGCGGGGGTGGCGGTCGCGTTCCTCTCGCCGGTGTTCGCGACGGCGAGCCATCCGGCCGGGCGGGCGCTGGGGCCGCTGCGCTGGGGGCGGATGGCTGGCGCCGCGGCGGGCGCGGCGGCGCTGGGTGGCGTCAACGGTGCCAGCGTGCGGCGTCTGCCGTGGCGAATCTGCCGCGCCGCGGGGGCGATCGGGGCGCTAGACCAGCGGGACCGCCGGCAGGACGATGTGGCAGTCGTACAACTATCCGCGCCCGAGAGTCCACACTTCACAGGTTCGTGATCGAATTATAATTGCGCAATCGTGAGTCCGCGGACAGAACAGGAGGCGGCAGCGACTCCGAAGAGGCTTGTTAAACTGGCGTTTATGAAACGCACTTCATAGTCGAAGCCGTGATTACTCGGCCGGTTATGCCGGTCAACCGGAAGCACAAGGAGTGGAGGATGAGGAATCTTCTTCTCGCCGGGGTCGCCCTTGGGGCGGTCGCGGCGCTGGGGGTGGCCAGTCCGGCCCGCGCGCAGGACGCAACACCGGCGGCGGTATTCCCCGTCACGTCGGAAACCGATCTCGCCGGCTATAATGGCCCGTCGCTGAACGGTGCGGCGCCAGGGTCGGTGCAGGTCAATCTGGGCGGGCGCACGTTCTCGGCCGTCTGGTTCCAGAACGACCCGTCGGGCACCCCGGGCTGGGCGAAGTCGCCGCAGCCGCAGTTCATGAGCTATTTCTTCCTGTATCCCGGGTTTGACTATGCCTCGCCGTCCGGGATCCATTTCGGCGCCAATGCCGAAATCCGCGTCACCAGCGCCATCCAGGGCGCTGGTGCCGGCGGCAACGCCAACTCGCCGGTGCCCTGGATCCATCAGGCGCAGACCTACGTGTCCAGCGCCACCTACGGTAAGATCCAGTTCGGCGAAGTGTCGGGCGCCCTGGTGCAGAACGCGGTGGCGACGGGCGACGACTTCGGTTCGGGCCTGTTCTTCGCCTGGTACGGCACCAACCCGTATGTTCCCTGGGTGATGGGCGACGCGGTCGACAACTACGTGACCGGCCAGAAGGTGGTCTATACGACGCCGACCTTCGGCGGCTTCCTGGGCGCGATCTCCTGGCAGCCGCAGCCGGTGGCGCTGAACTATGCCGACAACCTGACCTCGGCCCAGCCGCCGGGCGCAACCGGCCTGCTCAGCAAGAACCGCGTTGAAATCGCGGGCAAATACGCGGGCACGTTCAGCGGCGTCGGGCTGAAGGCGGATGCGGCCTACGTGTTCGCCGATGCCGAGCCGGCGGGCGGCACGGTGGTGGCGCAGGCCCTCAGCTACGGCAACGTCGGCCTCGAGCTGCACGTCGCCGGGTTCGAGCTGGAAGGCAGCACCAGCTTCGGCAAGTTCAACCCGAACCTGGCCGACAACGGCAACCCGGACGGCCCGCTGCCGCTCGGGGCGAAGGACACGGTCGCCTGGGTCGCCGGCGTCGGCTACCAGACCGGTCCGATCAAGGTCGGCGCGGTGTACTACCATGTGAACTACGACGACGCGGACTTCGGCGGCCCGGCCGGCCAGACCGGGCGGATTGCCGGCGAGGGCCTCGGCGCCAGCTACACGGTCGGCCCGGGCGTGGTCGGCTACTTCGACTTGATCACCGCCAACTTCGACACGGTGAATACCTATACCGGGACGTTCGGCACCCAGCACCCGTTCGGCGTGGGTCTGGGCACCTACTTCACCTGGTAAGTGCCTGCCGCGGGCGGGAGCGCAGGCTTCCGCCCGTCACTTTGCGAGTCCCCCTCTGCGAACTCGGTGGCATCCGGCGTGGCGCCGGTGCCACAGTGTCTCGATATCGCCACCGCGCCCGGACGCGGCCCGTTGTGGTTCCGTGAATTGTGATTCACAAAGCCCATCGGATGCGGCGTCACGGCAGACGTGACCGGCGAATGGATTCGCGTTCACGTCGACGAATCGCGACGCCGCCCTCCGATGTGCCGGGATCGCCGGCGCTGTGACAATGAGGAGGAGTGGATGCGCAACTTTCTTCTGGCCGGAGTCGCCCTTGGGGCGGTCACGGCCGCAGTGGCGGTGACGCCGGCCCGCGCGGATGATGCGACCCCGCCGGCGGTGTTCCCCGTCACGTCGGAAACCGATCTCGCCGGCTATAACGGCCCGTCGCTGAACGGTGCGGCGCCGGGCTCCGTGCAGGTCAACCTGGGCGGGCGCACGTTCTCGGCCATCTGGTTCCAGAACGACCCGTCGGGCACCCCGGGCTGGGCGAAGTCGCCGCAGCCGCAGTTCATGAGCTACTTCTTCCTGTATCCCGGCTTCGACTACGCCTCGCCGTCCGGGATCCATTTCGGCGCCAATGCCGAAATCCGCGTCACCAGCGCCATTCAGGGCGGTGGCGTCGGCGGCAACGCCAACTCGCCGGTGCCCTGGATCCATCAGGCGCAGACCTACGTGTCCAGCGCGCAGTTCGGTAAGGTGCAGTTCGGCGAAGTGTCGGGCGCCCTGGTGCAGAACGCGGTGGCGACGGGCGACGACTTCGGTTCGGGCCTGTTCTTCGCCTGGTACGGCACCAACCCGTATGTCCCCTGGGTGATGGGCGACGCGGTCGACAACTACGTGACCGGCCAGAAGGTGGTCTACACGACGCCGACTTTCAGCGGCTTCCTGGCGGCGATCTCCTGGCAGCCGCAGCCGGTGGCGCTGAACTACGCCGACAACCTGGCCTCGGCGCAGGCGCCGGGCTCGACCGGCCTGCTCAGCAAGAACCGTGTTGAAATCGCCGGCAAGTATACCGGCACGTTCAGCGGCGTCGGGCTGAAGGCGGACCTGGGCTACGTGTTCGCCGATGCCGAGCCGGCGGGTGGCACGACGGTTGCGCAGAGCCTCAGCTACGGCAACGCCGGCCTCGAACTGCACATCGCCGGGTTCGAGCTGGAAGGCAGCACCAGCATCGGCAAGTTCAACCCGAACCTGACCGACAACGGCAACCCGGACGGCCCGCTGCCGCTCGGGGCGAAGGACACCGCGGCCTTCGTGGTCGGCGCCGGTTACGAGACCGGGCCGTTCAAGTTCGGCGGCGTGTTCTACCATGTGTCGTACGACGACGTGGACTTCGGCGGCCCGGCCGGCAAGACCGGCACGATCGCCGGCGAGGGCCTCGGCGCCAGCTACACGGTCGGCCCGGGCGTGGTCGGCTACTTCGACGTGATCAGCGCCAACTTCGACACGGTGAACGCCAACACCGGGAAGTTCGGCACGCAGCATCCGTTCGGCCTCGGCCTGGGCACCTACTTCACCTGGTAACCAGCCGTCGCGAACGAGCCTATCGACCGGATGCATCGACCAGATGCATCGACAAGGCGGGGCGGGGGGCAACCTCCGCCCCGTTCGGCTTCCGGCCGTGGAGGCGGCGCTTGGCCGGTGCCGCGGAATCGGGTAAAGCGCGCGCGATGTTCGAATGGAATCCGATGGTGACGACGGATCGGCGGGTCGCGAAGGCCCTGCTCGGCGCGGCCCTGCTGGCCGGGGTCGCGGCGTTGTCCGCGTGCAGCGACGCGCCGCCGGAGCAGGGTGCGCTGCGCGCGATCGTCACGCAGCCGCCGTGGGAATCCCAGCAGCCGGGCGTGTTTTCGAACGGCGGCTCATTGTTCAGCTCCGGCACCCGCAGCAAGGCGGCTTCGGGCGACACGCAGGGCATCGGGGTCAATGCCTATCTGTGGCGCGGGGCGCTGGATACGCTGTCCTTCATGCCGCTGGCCTCGGCGGACCCGTTCGGCGGCGTGATCATCACCGACTGGTACACGCCGCCCACCGCCTCCGGCGAGCGGTTCAAGGCGAACGCCTACATCCTCGGCCGCCAGTTGCGCGCGGACGGCATCCGGGTCGCCATCTTCCGCCAGGTCGACCAGGGCGGCAACTGGGTCGATGCGCCGGTGGCACCGAGCACATCAGCCGACATCGAGAACAAGGTCCTCGCCCGGGCGCGGGAATTGCGCGCTCAATCCGCCTCCAATCAGTGATCTGACGGTTGCGGGTGGGCGCGTCCCGGCGGATACAGGACCGATCCTGACCGAGCAACAGCCGCCCATGACCGCGCTTTCGACCGACGCCCCGCCGTACCGTTTCCAGGACGCCGAACCCCGCTGGCAGGCCGCGTGGGACAATCGCGGCTGCTTCGCCGTCGCCGACATTCCGGCCGATGGGAAGCCGAAATACTACGTTCTTGAAATGTTCCCGTACCCCAGCGGCAAGATCCATATGGGGCATGTGCGCAACTACACGCTGGGGGACGTGGTCGCCCGCTACAAGCGCGCGCGGGGCTTTGCCGTGCTGCACCCGATGGGCTGGGACGCGTTCGGTCTGCCGGCGGAGAATGCGGCGCGCGAGCGCGGCATCCACCCGGCGAAATGGACCTGGGACAACATCGCGGCGATGCGTGCCGAGCTGAAGCGCATGGGCCTGTCACTGGACTGGCGACGCGAATTCGCCACCTGCGACCCCGCCTATTACGGCCAGCAGCAGAAGCTGTTCCTGGACATGCTGCGCGCCGGCCTGGTCGACCGGCGGGAAAGCTGGGTGAACTGGGACCCGGTCGATCAGACCGTGCTCGCCAACGAGCAGGTGATCGACGGGCGCGGCTGGCGCTCCGGCGCGCCGGTGGAAAAGCGGTCGCTCGCCCAGTGGTTCCTGCGCATCACCCGCTACGCGCCGGAGCTGCTGGAGGCCCTCGACCGGCTGGACCGCTGGCCGGAACGGGTGCGGGTGATGCAGGCCAAATGGATCGGCCGCAGCGAGGGCGCGCGGCTGCACTTCGCGCTGACCGCGCCGGCGGGCGGCATCGCCGCGGTCGAGGTCTACACCACCCGGCCGGACACGCTGTTCGGCATGTCCTTCCTGGCCCTCGCCCCGGAACATCCGCTGGCCGAGGCGGTGGCCGCGGGCAATCCGGAAGCGGCGGCGTTCATCGCCGAATGCCGCCGGATGGGCACCAGCGAGGCGGCGATCGAGACCGCCGAGAAGCGCGGCTTCGACACCGGCCTGCGGGTAAGCCATCCGTTCCGGCCGGAGCTGACCTTTCCCGTCTGGATCGCCAATTTCGTGCTGATGGAATACGGCACCGGGGCGATCTTCGGCTGTCCCGCCCACGACCAGCGCGACCTCGATTTCGCCCGGACCTGTGGCCTGCCGGTGCGCCCGGTGGTGCTACCGCCGGACGAGGACGCGGCGAATTTCGCGATCGCCGACCGGGCCTATGACGGGCCGGGGCGCATGATCAACTCCGACTTCCTCGATGGGCTGGAAGCCGCGGCGGCGAAGGCGCGGGCGATCGCCGAGCTGGAACGGCGCGGCTGCGGCCGCGGCGTGGTGAACTGGCGGCTGCGCGACTGGGGCGTCAGCCGGCAGCGCTACTGGGGTTGCCCGATCCCGGTGATCCACTGTACCGCCTGCGGCATGGTGCCGGTGCCGGACGCCGATCTGCCGGTGAAGCTGCCGGACGACGTGACGTTCGACCGGCCGGGCAATCCGCTCGCCCATCATCCGACCTGGAAGCACGTTCCCTGCCCGTCCTGCGGCGCGGCGGCGACGCGCGAGACCGACACGTTCGACACGTTCGTGGACAGCGCCTGGTATTTCGCCCGCTTCTGCAGCCCGCAGGCATCCGTGCCGGTGGCGCAGGCGGCGGCCGACCACTGGATGCCGGTCGATCAGTATATCGGCGGCATCGAGCACGCGATCCTGCACCTGCTCTATGCCCGCTTCTTCACCCGCGCGATGGTGGCGACCGGACATCTGGCGGCGGCGGAGCCGTTCGCCGGCCTGTTCACCCAAGGGATGGTGACGCACGAAAGCTACCGCGGCGCGGATGGCCGCTGGCTCTATCCGGAGGAGGTGGAGCGCCTCCCCGACGGCAGCGCGGTGGAGCGGCAGGGCGGCGCGCCGGTCACGGTCGGCCGCATCGAGGCGATGTCGAAGTCGAAGCGCAACACGGTCGATCCGGGCGCGATCATCGCGCGTTACGGGGCCGACACCGCACGCTGGTTCATCCTGTCGGACAATCCCCCCGACCGCGACATGGAATGGACCGAGGCAGGGGTCGCCGGTGCCGCGCGCTTCGTGCAGCGGGCGTTCCGGCTGGCGGAAGGGGTCGCCACCCTCGCCGATCTGCCGCCGCCGCCGCCGGCGGCGCTCGGCAGCGCCGCGACGGCGCTGCGGCGGGTCACCCATCGCTCGATCGTCGCGGTGACCGAGGCGCTGGAAGGGTTCGCGTTCAACGTCGCGGTGGCGCGGCTGCATGAATTCGCCAATGCGCTGGCGGAGGCCGAGCGCCGGCGCGGCGATGCGGCGGAGCTTGCCGGGCTCGGCTGGGCGCGGCGCGAGGCGGTGGGCATTTTCCTCCGGCTGGCAGCCCCGATGATGCCGCATTTGGCGGAGGAGATGCACGCAAGGCTGACCGGCGGGGCGGACGATACCCTGGTCGCGGACATGGCCTGGCCGGAGGCCGACGCGGACCTGGCGGCAGCGGACCAGGTGACCATCGCCGTGCAGGTGATGGGCAAGCTCCGCGGAACCCTTGCGCTGCCCCCGGGACAGCCGGAACCGGCGGTGCTGGCGGCGGCGGCGGCGGAGCCGAACGTGGCGCGGGCGCTCGACGGACGGCGGATCGTCAAGCGGATCTACGTGCCCGACCGCATCGTCAATTTCGTCGTGGCCGGGTAGCCCGATGCGAATCCGCGCGCTCTGCCTGCGGACGGGGCTGCTGATCGCGCTGCTCGGGCTTGGCGGATGCGGGTTCCGCCCGGTCTATGCCAAGGCGTCCGGCGGCGCCGCGGGGCCGGCGGCGGAAGGCCTCGCCGAGGTCAGCGTGGCCCTGATGCCTGAGCGGACCGGCCAGTTGCTGCGGCAGGCGCTGCAGGAGCGGTTCGAGCGCAGCGGCCTGACGCCGGCGCATCGTTACGACCTGAACGTCAGCTTCAGCATCGTCAACACCTCCATCGCGATCCAGCCGGACAGCTCCAACTCCCGCATCCGCTTCATCGGGACCGCGAACTACCAGTTGATCGCGCAGGACCCGGGCCGCACCACGCTGACCACCGGCACCGCTCGCTCGGTGGACGGCATGGACCTCTACGACCAGCAACTGTTCGGCGCGACGCTGGAGACCGAAGTCGTGCAGCAGCGGATCGCCGAGGCCGTGGCGGACGAGATCACCCGGCAGTTGGCGGTCTATTTCGACCAGCACGCCACCGTCGCGGACCGATGAGCCGGTGAAGCTGGACGCGCGGCGGATCGAGGCCTTCCTCGGCGATCCGGGGGCGACCCGCGTGGTGCTGCTGTATGGTGACGACCCGGGGCTGATCGCCGACCGCGCCGGCCGGCTGGTGCGCGCCGTTGCCGGCGATGCCGCGGACCCGTTCCGGGTGGCCGATCTGGGCCGCGACGGGATCGCGCGGATCGCCGAGGAGATGACGGCGCTGTCGCTGTCCGGCGGAAGGCGGGTGGTGCGGGTGCGGGAGGCGACCGACGCCGCCACGCCCGCGGCCGAGGCCGCGCTGGCGGGACCGGGATCGGCGCTGCTGGTCCTGGAGGCGGCGGGGCTGCCGTCGCGCTCGCGCCTGCGCGGGGTCACGGAGCGCAGCGCGGCGGCGGCGGCCATCGCCTGCTACGCCCTGGAGGGGGCGGCGATGGCGCGGGACATCCGCGCGCGGCTGCAGACCGAGGGCGTCGCGATCGAGGATGCGGCGCTAAACTGGCTGCAGGAGCAGCTCGCCGGCAGCGACCTTGCCGCGGCGCGCGGCGAGGTCGGGAAGCTGGCGCTCTATGTCGGTCCCGGCGGCACCGCCGATCTGGCCGCGGTGCAGGCCAGCGCCGGCG
>JAKAZX010000527.1 GCA_021826485.1 Pseudomonadota bacterium
GGGAGCCGAGCACCAGCGCCACCCGCCCATCCCGCAGCACGATGGTCGGCGCCATCGACGACAGCGGGCGCTTGCCCGGCGCGATCGCGTTGGCTTCTCCCTGCACCAGCCCGAACAGGTTGGGGCGGCCCGGCTTGACGGTGAAATCGTCCATCTCGTCGTTCAGCAGGAAGCCGGCGTCCGGCGCCATCACCCCGGCGCCGAACGCGCCGTTCAGCGTGTAGGTCACGGCAACCGCGTTGCCGGCAGCGTCGAGCACGGAGAAATGCGTCGTCTCCGTGCGCTCGTGCGGCGGCGTCTGTGCGGTCACGTCGCGCGACGGCGTGGCGCGCGGCCCGATGGCGGCGCGCAGCGCGGCGGCATAGGACGGCGACAGCAGCCGCCCGAGCGGGTTGCTCACGAAGGCCGGATCGCCGAGATCGCTGTTGCGATCGACATAGGCCTGGCGCATCGCCTCCGCCATCACATGCACGGCGGCGGCGGAATGGTAGCCCATCGCGCGCAGGTCGAAGCCGTCGAGGATGTCCAGCGTCTCGCACAGCGTCACGCCGCCCGAGGATGGCGGCGCGGCGGACACGAAGGTCCAGCCCTGGAAGGTGCAGGTCAGCGGCGCCGATTCGGTGACGCCGTAGGCTGCGAAATCGGCGGCGGTGATGATGCCGCCGCCGGCCGCCGCCGCGCCCGCGACGGCCACGGGGATGCGGCCGCGATAGAAGGCGTCCGGGCCGTGCGCGGCGATGTCGGCGAGCGTCGCGGCAAGCTCCGGCTGCACCAGCCGTTCGCCGCTCTGCCGCGGCGCGCCGTCCTCGTGCAGGAAGGTGCGCGCCGCGGCGGGATCGTGGCGCAGATTGGCGGCGAAGCGGGCGAACACCGCGACATCGCCGTCGCCGAACACGTAGCCGTCGCGCGCCAACGCGACTGCCGCCGCCATCACCTGCGCGCGCGGCAGCGTGCCGTAGCGGCGCAGCGCCGTGTCCAGCCCCAGCACGGTGCCCGGCACCGCCACCGCGCGCCAGCCGAACAGGCTGGCACCGGGCGCGACATTGCCCTGCGCGTCCTGGAACATCGCAGGTGTGGCGGCCTGCGGCGCGGTCTCGCGGAAATTCAGGAAGATGTTGCGCCCGTCGGCCAGATGCAGCGTCATGAAGCCGCCGCCGCCGATATTGCCGCAGCACGGATCGACCACCGCGAGCGCGTAGCCGACGGCAACCGCGGCATCCACCGCGTTGCCGCCGGCACGCAGGATCGCCGCCCCGGCTTCGGAGGCGAGACGGTGGGAGGATACCACCATGAACCGCGTGCCCTCGACCGAAGGGGGCGAGGCCGCGCGCGCGGGCAGCGATGCCAGCAGCAGCCCGACGGCCAGCAGGGCGCGGATCAGGGCACGACCTGCGTCACGCCGATCATGTCCCCTTCCCGCACGATGGCGGCCAGCCGCGCCTCGTCCCAGTCCTCGGTGCCCTGCGGGCGCAGCGGCAGCACCATCCAGCGATAATCGGCGGTGCTGTCCACCACGCGCACGCGCACGCCGTCCGACAGCACCGTGCCGAACTCCGCCAGCAGGCCGCGCGGGTCGCGCACCGCACGCGCGCGATAGGCGGCGGATTTGAACCAGAACGGCGGATAGCCGAGCACCGCGCGCGGGTAGCAACTGCACAGCGTGCAGACCACCAGATGATGCAGTTCCGTGGTGTTCTCCAGCACCCCCAGCGGCGGCGCGCCGCGCATCGGAATGCCCAGCGCCTCCGCCGCGCGCGTGCCGTCCGCCAGCATCAGCGCGCGGTACTCTGGGTCGGTCCAGGCGCGCGCCACCATGCGTGCGCCCTGGCCGGGCGCGGCCGCGTCGGTGATGGCGATGCGCTCGGCAATTTCCGCGTCGCTGGCGATGCCCTTTTCGGTCAGCAGCAGCCGCACCGCGCGCAGCAGGCGTTGGTCGGCATCGTCCCGCACGATCATGCCTCCTCCAGCCAATGCCCGAACAACTCCACCAGCAGGTCGTCGCCCGCCGCGCCCTGCCGCCAGATGCCGGGCTGGTCGAAGCGCACGTGGTACAGCGGGCGCGGCGGCGCCGGGCGGGCGAAAGCGAGGTCCTCCGGATTGGCGAAATCGCCGAGATGGCGGACCACCACGCCCTCCCGCCCGCGCAGATAGTGCGGCGTGCGGATGTGGCACGGCCCGCGCGTCTCCGGCCAGTCGTCGCGCACGCGCACGCGCGCCCCGGGCGGCAGCCTCATGTCCCGCGCTCCAGCACGGCACGCAATTCGGCCTCGGTGAACACCGCCTTGCGCAGCAGCGTCGCGGTGATCGCCCGGATCCATTTGCGGTAGTAGGACAGCCGCAGATACTCGTCTTCGGGCAGCGCCTCGATGCCGCGGCGCAGCTCGTCCACGGACATCACGCCCTTCATGCCCAGCACCTGGCGCAGCGCATCGACCTCGCGGTCGAAATCGTCGAGTGCGTGCGGGGTGGTATCGACCGGCTCGCAGAGGAAGCGGGTCACGCCCCCCAGATCGTGCATCGCCCGCGGACGGTCC
>JAKAZX010000069.1 GCA_021826485.1 Pseudomonadota bacterium
TTGGGCTGCGCCTTGCAATGACGGGGGGGATGCGGCGTTGCCCGCGGGCGGGCTTGGCGTAGAGTGGGGCGGCGCCGCGGGCGGCATGGAATTTGCGTCCGGCGCGGGCGCCACGACACGGATTTCACAGCAGGTGGTACCGGAACGCGCATGCAACCTTATCTCACGCGCCGCCGTGTTCTCGCCGGCACCGCCGCGGCGCTGGCCATGCCGCATGTCGCCCGTGCGGCGCTGCGCAAGGTGCGCATCGCCGTCGGCACCAACGTGCTCAACATCAGCTATCCCTGGCTCACGCTGCCGCTGATCCACACCTGGCGGGATGCCGGGTACGACGTGGAGGTGCTGCCGGTCGGCGCCTCCCTGCAGGCGATGCAGCAGATGGTCGCCGGCAATGTCGAGTTCGCGCAGCTCGATTCGCCGGTGGTCGTCCAGGCGAACGTCATCAACAACCTGCCGGCGCGGGTGGTGATGGACACCGGCGTGAACGATTGGGGCATCGGCGTCGCCGCCGACGGCCCGATCCGCAGCGTGGGCGACCTGAAGGGCAAGCGGGTCGGCGTGTTCAGCCTGGCGACCGGCGGCATCACCTATCTGAAGGCCGATCTGCACACGCTCGGGCTCGACACGCAGCGCGACGTGCATCTGATCGCGATCGGGCTGGGCGCGCCGGCGGTGCAGGCGTTCCGCGACCAGCGGGTGGATGCGCTGCTCTACTGGGGCTCGGCGCTGGCGGGGTTCGAGAACGCCGGGCTGCGCCTGCGCTACATCCAGGATCAGAGCTGGATGCAGTATCCGGATTTCATGCTGTCCGCCATGCAGCCGACCATCACCGCCGATCCCGCGATGGTGGAGGCGATCGCCCGCGGCTGCGCCATGGCGTCGGTGTTCGTGATGGCCAATCCCGACTGCCAGCGCCAACTGCACTGGCGCGCCTATCCCGCGACACGCCCCGCCAACGTGCCGGAGGCGACCGCGACCGCGTGGGACATGAACAGCCTGAACCGCCAGCTCGACACGATGCGCGCCGCCTTCACGCTCAACGGCGGCCGCTACTGGGGTGCCGCGACGCCCGGCCCGTATGACCGGCTGCAACACTTCATGCAGGCGAACGGGCTGATCCCCAGGACCATCGATCCCGCCACCTACATGATCACGATCCCCGACTTCTATGCCCGGATCAACGACTTCGACGCGGCGGCGGTGGCGGCGAGCGCGCGCGCCTGCACCCCATGAACGCCGCCGCCGGCCTGGCGCCACCGCTGATCCGCGCCCGCCACCTGTTCAAGACCTACCCGGCGCGGGACGGCACGCCGGTCGCAGCCCTCAGCGATGTCTCCTTCCATGTCGGCCACGGCGAGTTCGTCACCGTGGTCGGCCCCAGCGGCTGCGGCAAATCGACGCTGCTGCGGATGATCTGCGGCATCCTGCCGGCCGGCGAAGGGGAGCTTGCGCTGCGCGGCGCGCCGGTCACCGGCCCCAGCGCGAGCGTCGGCGTGGTGTTCCAGTCGCCGGTGCTGCTGGCCTGGCGCAGCGTGCTCGACAACGTGCTGCTGCCGATCGACGTGCAGCGGCGCGGGCGCACGGCCTATCTGCCGCGCGCGCGCGAGCTGCTGGCGATGGCCGGTCTCTCGCAGTTCGAGGGCAAGTATCCGCACGAACTGTCCGGCGGCATGCAGCAGCGCGTCGCCATCGTGCGTGCGCTGATCCACGACCCCGACCTGCTGCTGATGGACGAGCCGTTCGGCGCGCTGGACGCGATGACGCGCGAACAGATGAACCTCGATCTGCTGCGGCTGTGGCGCGGCAGCGGCAAGACCGTGATGCTGGTGACGCATTCGATTCCCGAAGCCGTGTTCCTGGCCGACCGGGTGATCGTGATGTCGCCGCGACCGGGGCGGATCAGCGAGATCGTCACCGTCGATCTGCCGCGCCCGCGCCGGCTGGCGATGATGGCGACAGCGGAATTCGGCCGGCTGACCGAGACCATCCGCGCGCATTTCGGCGCACACGGGGAGTTCGACGCATGACCCGCGCCCCGACCTGGCTGCTGTCCGCCATCCTCGCCGTGGTGCTGCTGGCGCTGTGGGAGGGGGCGGTGCGCCTGTTCGCCATTCCGGTGATCGTCATCCCGCCGCCATCCGCCGTCGCCGCGGCGCTGTGGCAGGGGTTCGGCAATGGCGAGCTGGTGGCGAATTTCTGGATCACGCTCGCCGAGGTGGTCCTCGGCTTCATCGCCGGCGCCGCCTTCGGCCTCGTCGCCGGGGCGCTGATCGGGCTGTTCCCGCTGCTGGAACGGACGCTGTATCCGTACATCGTCGCCTTCCAGACGGTGCCGAAAGTGGCGATCGCACCGATCTTCGTCGTCTGGTTCGGCTTCGGCATCGCCTCGAAAGTGGTGATCACCGCGACCATCGCGTTCTTCCCGGTGCTGGCCAACACCATCATGGGCCTGCGCGCCGCGCCGGCCGAGCAGGTGGACCTGATGCTGGCGCTGACCGCGTCGCGCTGGCAGGTGCTGCGCATGGTGCGCTTCCCGCAGGCGCTGCCCTATGTGTTCGTCGGCCTCGATGTCGCCATCGTGCTCGCGGTGATCGGCGCCATCGTAGGCGAGTTCGTCGGCGCCCAGGGCGGCCTCGGTTTCCTGATCCTGCAACATGATTTCAACTTCGACATGCCGGGCGTGTTCGCCATCCTGGTGCTGCTGTCCGCACTCGGCACCGGCCTGCACTGGATCGTCACGGCGACGCAGCGCCGCGTGGTGTTCTGGCTGCACGACCCCGCGCACCGCACCATCGGCGCCTGACCGCATCCCGTGGAACCGCCAGCCAAGGAGACCGCCATGTCCGCACCGCCGCGCGCCGCCTCCGCCGAGGAAGTGCCGGTGCTCGATCTGACGCCGCTGATCGCGGGCGGCGACCTCGCCGAGCTTGCCGCACGGCTGCGTCAGGCCTGCATCACCACGGGGTTCTTCTACGTGAAGAACCACGGTGTCGCGCAGCCGGTGATCGACGACGTGTTCGCCGCCGCGCGCCGGTTCTTCGACCTGCCGCTGGCGGAGCGGATGGCGATCCGGATCGACGACCGGTTCCGCCGCGGCTACATGCCGATCGGCATCAACCAGCATCCCGGCTACCCGCCCGACCTGAAAGAAAGCTACGAGATCGGCGTCGATCTGCCGCTGGACGATCCCGATGTCGCCGCCGGGCTGCCGCTGCACGGCCCGAACCGCTGGCCGGCCGCGCATCCCTGGCTGCGCAGCGCGGCCGAGGCATATTTCGACGCGACGACGGCGCTCGGCCGGCGCCTGCTGCGCCTGTTCGCCCTCAGCCTCGGCATGCCGGAGGAATATTTCCTCGCGTGGTGCCGCAAGCCGGTGATCGGCACGCGGCTGTTCCACTACCCGCCCGCCCCGGTCGCGGCGGAGCCGGTGTTCGGCGTCGCCCCGCACACCGATTACGGCATGATCACGCTGCTGACGCAGGACCCGATCGGCGGGCTGGAATTGCAGAAGCGCGACGGCGAATGGATCGCGACGCCGTTCATTCCCGGCACCTTCGTGATCAATCTCGGCGACCTGTTCCGGGTCTGGACCAACGACCTCTATGTGTCCAACCCGCATCGCGTGGTGAACCGCACCGGGCGCGAGCGCTATTCGATCCCGACCTTCTTCAACCTCGACTATCACGCGCCGGTAAGCTGCCTGCCAACCTGCCAGTCCGCCGACAACCCGCCGAAATACGCGCCGATCGGGTCCGGCGAATACCTGCTGAGCCGGTTCCGCACCGTGCAGAAATACGGAACCGCGGTCGCCGACCTGGAACGCGAGGCGGCGGCGGTGGGCTGAGCGGCCCCCTCACACCACCGTCGGCGTGATAGCGCCGTCCATCGTCACGGTGACGCCGGTGACGTAGCCGGCGCGGGGGGAGGCGAGGAACAGCACCACGTCGGCAACCTCCTCCGCGCGGGCCATGCGGCCGAGCGGGATGCGGGCGATGCCGCGGGCGCGGGCCTCCGCCTCGGTGATGTTGGCGAGGCTTGCGTCGGCCTTCAGCCCCTCGGCGACGCGGCCGGTATCGGTCAGGCCGGGATTGACGCCGACCACGCGCACGCCCTGCGCGGCATAGGCGGTGGCGAGGCCGGCGGTCGCCAGCATCAGCGCCGCGTTGGCCGCACCCCCCGCCAGATGCACCGGGGAGGCGACCTTGCCGCCCTGGCCGATCACATTGACGATCACCCCGGCCCCGCGCGCCGCCATGCGCTTCACCACCGGATCGATGACGTTGATGTAGGTGAAATACTTGGCGTCCATCGCCGCGCGCCACGCGGCGGGCGTGAGGTCCGCGGGCGGCGTGCGCTTGGCCGCGCCGGCCGCGTTCACCAGCACATCGACCGGGCCGAGGGCGCGCTCGAACGCGTCCAGCATCGCCGCCGCCTGGGCGGCATCGGTGAGGTCCGCCGCATGGGCGAAGGCGAGGCCGAGTTCGGCCTGCGCGGTGGCCAGCGCCGCCGGCCGGCGGGCGGCGATGCCGACGCGCGCACCCTCGGCCGCGAAGGCGCGCGCGCAGGCGAGGCCGATGCCGGCGGAGCCGCCGGTGATCAGCACGGCACGGTCGGTCAGATCGAGCTGCATGGCGTCCTGTCCTGCCGAAATCATGCATCGGGATGTCGCACCGCGGGCGGCGGCGGGCAATGGTGCGGCCGGCGCGGCGCGGCGAAGCGGCGCGATCAGCCGGCGCGGCAGGACAGCCCGCCATCGACCGGCAGGCAGACGCCGGTGATGTAGCGCGCTTCGTCGGAGGCGAGGAACACCGCCGCCGCCGCGATGTCCCACGCGGTTCCCATGCGGCCCATCGGACAGGCGGCGTCGCGCGCCTGCACCATCGCCGCCGCATCCGCATACTGGCCGCTGATCTGCTGGTGGATCAGCGGCGTGTTCATCAGCCCCGGCATGATCGCGTTCGCGCGAATGCCCTGCCGCGCATATTGCAGCGCCAGCCCGACGGTGAACTGGTTCACCCCCGCCTTGGCGGCGTAATAGGCGGCGTACGGATAGCCGGTGTAGCGGATCGCCGCGACCGAGGAGATGTTGACGATGGCGCCGCGCCCCTGCGCCAGCATCACCGGCAGCACGTGCTTGCAGGCCAGGAACACGCCGCCGAGATTCACGTCCAGCGCCGTGTGCCATTGCTGCTCGGTCAGTTCGACCGGGCCGCCCATGACGGCGACGCCGACATTGTTGTGCAGCACGTCGATGCGCCCGTGTGCCGCCATCGTGTCGGCGACCACGCGCGCCACCTCCGCCGAGCGGGTCACGTCGGCGGCCATCGCGCGGCAGCGCCCGCCCAGCGCGGCGATCACGGCGGCGATCTGCGCGGCGGCGGCGGCATCGCGGTCCACGGCGATCACGGCCGCACCTTCCTGCGCATAGGCGACGGCCGCGGCCTTGCCGTTGCCCCAGCCCTCGCCGATGCTGCCGGCGCCGAACACCAGCGCCACCTTGTCCAGCAACCGCCGCCGGCCGGCCGGCCAGGGAATGCCGGCCGCATCGCCTGTCGGGTCCATCGCCGCCCTTTCACCGCACGCAGCGCCGATCCTGCCCGATCAGCGCGCCGCCGCGCAACGCGGCCGCTAGGCCGGCACCCGCAGCATCCGCCCGGCGGCGGCGACGGCCAGCATCAGCGCCGCGACGGTCAGGAACGCCGCCTGCAGGCTGGCCGCGCGCGCCAGGAAGCCGATCGCGGCGGGGCCGGCGAGGATGCCGGCATAGCCGAGCGTGGTGATCGCCGGGACCGCGACATGCTCCGGCATCGCGGTCTGCCGGCCGACGCTGGTGAACAGCACCGGCACGACGTTGGAACAGCCGAGGCCGACCAGCGCGTAACCCGCCAGCGCCATCGGCCAGGACGGCACGAGCGCGGTGAGCACCAGGCCCGCCGCGGCGCACAGGCTGCCGGTGACGATCACGCGGCGGCGGCCATGCCGCTCCACCACCCGGTCCCCGAGCAGGCGGCCGGCCGTCATGGTGGCGGCGAAGGCGGCGTAGCCGAGCCCGGCATAGGCCGGCGCGACGCCGCGCACGGCGGTGAGGAACACCGCGCTCCAGTCCAGCACCGCGCCCTCCGTCAGGAACACGAGGCAGCACATCAGGCCGATGAACAGCACCACGCCGCGCGGCAGCGCGAACACCGGACCTTCGCTGTGCCCGCCATAGGGCAGCATGCCGGCGGCGCCGAACAGCAGCGCGGCGAGGATGCCGGCGGCGACGCCGAGGGTCGCCGGCAGCGGCGGCAGCCCGGCGCCGAGCAGCAGCGTCATGCCCCCGGCGCCGGCCATGCCGCCGAGGCTGAACAGGCCGTGGAAGCCCGACATCATGGCGCGGCCGGCGGCGCGCTCGACGATGATCGCCTGGATGTTCGCGGTCACGTCGATCGCGCCCATGCTGGCGCCGAACACCAGGATGGCGAGCGCCAGGGCGGCGATGCCGGATGCGGTGGCCAGCGCCGGCAGGCCGAGGCAGAGCGCGAGGGTTGCGGCGACGAACACGCTGCGGCAGCCGAACCGTGCCGCCAGCGCGCCGGCGAACGGCATCATCACGATCGAGCCGATGCCGAGACACAGCAGCAGCAGCCCGAGCAGCGCCGCGTCGGCGCCGCTGCGCGCCTTGGCATAGGGGATGATCGGCGCCCAGGCCGCCATGCCGAAGCCGGCGATGAAGAACATGATCCGCGTGGCGGTGCGCTCGCGCGCCCCGGGTGCGGCGCGCGGCGGCGCCGTTGCTGGCATCATCACGGAATCCGGCGATCCTGACGTTGGGGATGGGCCGCGGCTGGGGCACGATAGCTGTCACACCCGCGCCGCCGGCGCAATCGCGGCGGGCGCGCGCCGTTCGATGCGGCGGAGGATCAAGCCGCATGAAGATGCTGGTGGCGGTCGCGACGCTATCATGGAATGGGTGGCGCACGCGCCGGCCGACGGGTAGCGCGGCTATTTCACCACCGGGATCTTGGTGCGGTCGATGGTGATCGCCACCGCCAGCACCAGGACGAAGCCGAACACGATCTGCTGGGCGAACACGTCGACGCCGACGAAGGTCATGCCGACGCGCACCACCGAGACGATCAGCGCGCCGATCAGGGTGCGCAGCGAGCCGCCGACGCCGCCGGTGAGTGCCGTGCCGCCGACGCAGACCGCGGCGACGGCGGGCAGCAGGAATTCGTTGGCAAGCGTCGGCGAGCCGGAGTTGAGACGTGCGGCCAGCACCACGCCGGCGGTGGCGGCGAGCGCGCCGGAGATCATCAGCGCCCCGACCTTCACGCGCCCGACCGGCACGCCCGCGACCAGCGCCGCCGGCTCCCCCGCGCCGACCGCGAAGGTCCAGCGGCCGAACACCGTCCGCCGCTCGGCGAACAGGCTGCCGAGCAGGATCACGAGCGCGATCGGGATGACATGCGACACGCCCACGGTGGAGGCGGTGATCCAGCCCACCGCCCCGGCCGCCTGCGGCGGCAGCGGCACCGAGCGCGTGCCCGACAGCACCAGCGCCGCCGCCGCGGCGATGCCGCCGACCGCGAGCGTGGTGATGAAGGACGGAATCCGCAGCCGGTCCTGCGCGAAGCCGCTGATGGCGCCGGCCACCACGCCGACCGCGATGGCGAGCGGGATGGCGAGGCCGCCGACATGCGACACCGCGACCGCCAGCACGACGCTGGCGAGCGAGGCGACCGACTGCACGGAGAGGTCGATGCCGCCGAGCAGGATCACCCAGGTCAGCCCGGTCGCCATGATGAACAGCGTCGCCGTGTCGGCGCCCAGCAGCAGCATCGTGCTGACCGACAGGAAGGACGGCGCGAAGGCGGCGATCACGCCGATCAGCACGATCAGCGCGGTCAGCGGCGCAAAATCGCGCAGCCGTGCGGCGCGATTCGCGGCCAGCACGGCGCGGGGCGCGTTGGTCATACCATGTGCCGGATCAGGTCGAGCTGCGACGGCTTGCGCCCCGGCGCCGCATCGAAGCGCTGCGTGATCGCGCCGTCGCGCATCGCCAGGATGGCATGCGACAGGCCGATCGTCTCCTCCAGCGTGTCGGCAGTCAGCAGCACCGCGACGCCCTGCGCGCAGACATCGCGGACCAGATCGTAGACATCCTCCTTGGCGCCGATATCCAGCCCGCGGGTGGGATGGTCCAGGATCAGCACGCGCATCCCCGCCTCGATCCATTTCGCCAGCACCACCTTCTGCTGGTTGCCGCCGGAGAGATTGGCGCAGCTCGTCTCCACCTGCGGGGTGCGGATGGTCAGCCGCCGCACCCAGTCCTTCGCCACCTGCCGCTCCCGGCCGCTGCGCAGCACGCCGCCGGGGGCGAAGCGGCGCAGGCTGGGCAGGCTCATGTTCGCGGCCACGCTCATCGGCAGCACCAGGCCCTCGGTGCGGCGCTCCTGCGGCACGAAGCCGATGCCGCAGCGCACCGCCTGGCCGGGCGAGCGCAGCCGCACCGTCTGGCCGCGCACCGTGAGCTTTCCCTGCGCATGCGGCGCCAGCCCGGCGAAGGTGCGGGTCAGCGCCTCCCGCCCCGAGCCGATCACGCCGGCGATGCCCAGCACCTCGCCCGCGCGCAACGTGAGGTCGATGTTGCGGTACTGGCCGGGCAGGGTCAGCCCCTCCGCCCGCAGCACCACCTCCGCCCCGCAGGGAAGCTGCCGGTCCTCCCGGTAGTATTCGGCATGCGCCTGCTGGCCGACCATCAGGTGATACAGCCGCTCCACCGATGCCTCGGCGGTCGGCATCTCCGCCGTCACCTCGCCGTCCTTCATCACGTAGATGCGGTCGGAGAGTTCCAGCACCTCCTCCAGCCGGTGCGAAACGAACACGAAGGCGGCGCGGGATTTCAGCGCCCGCACGCGGTCGAACAGGATGCGCATCTCGGCATCCTCCAGCACCGAGGTCGGCTCATCGAGAAACACGACGATCTGGCCGTCGGTCTCCTCCTCCAGCGTCAGGGCCTTGGCGAGTTCGACCATCTGGCGCTCGGAGAAACTGAGCGTCTCGGTGCGCCGGGCGGGATCGACGGCGATCTGCACCCGGTCGAGCTGGCGGCGCGCGGCGTCCCGCATCGCCTTCCAGCGGATCGTGCCGCCGCGCATGAAGCGCGTCTCGCGGCCGAGATAGATGTTCTCCGCCACCGAGATGTTCGGCAGCAGCGACTGTTCCTGATGCACCATGCCGATGCCGGCGCGCGCGGCATCGAGCGGGGAATTCAGTTGCAGCCTGCGGCCGTGATGCAGGATCTCCCCGGCATCGGGGGGAAACAGGCCGCTGAGGATCTTCATCAGCGTCGATTTGCCGGCGCCGTTCTCGCCGACCAGACCCACCACCTCGTTGGCGCGGATGTCGATGGTCACGTCGCGCACGGCGACGACCGGACCGAACGACTTGCTGATGCCCTGCAGGCTCAGCACCGGGGGTGCGATGCCGCTCATTTGACGAAGCGCGTCCGCTTGCGGTCCAGCGACAGCGCGATCGCGGCGATGATCAGCAGGCCCTGCACGCCCTGCTGGTATTCCGGGGGCACGCCCATCAGCACCATGCCGTTGCTCAGCACGGTGACGACCAGCACGCCGATGACGCTGTTCAGGATGCCGCCGACGCCGCCGGCGAGCGAGGTGCCGCCGACCACCACGGCGGTGATGACGGTGAACAGGAAGCCCTGGCCGATCAGCGCCTGGCCTTCGCCGAACTGCGCCACGCACAGCGCGCCGGCAAGGCCGTAGAACGTGCCGGCCAGCGTGAACACGCCGACCCGCACGCGGCCGATCGGAATGCCGGACAGACGGCAGATGTCCTCCCCGCCGCCGAGCGCGTAGGTCCAGCGGCCGAGCCGCGTGTATTCCTGGATCAGCCACGCGATGCCGACCGCGGCGGCGGCTATCCAGACGATGCCGGGCAGGCCGAGCAGGCGCTGGAAGGCGATCGACTGCACCAGCGGGTCGGTCACCGGCACCGCGCTGCCACCCAGGATCAGCGTCGCGACGCCGATGCCGGCGAAGCCGACGCCGAGACTGGCGATCAGCGAGGGGATGCGCAGATGGACATGGATCAGCCCGTTGACGAGGCCCAGCGCGGCGCCGGCCAGGATCGCCAGCGGCACCGCGACCAGCCCGAAATCGTTCTGGTTCACCCCGTTGGCGACCAGCAGGCTGAGGATCACGGCGCCGACCGCGATCACGCCTTCCACCGACAGGTCGATGCTGCCGAGCAGGATCACGAAGGTCATGCCGCAGGCGAGCACCATCGGGATGGCGGCGGCGGACAGCAGGCGGCGCAGATTGCCGAGGCTGGAAAACTCCGGCGCCATCACGCTGATGACGGCGCACAACAGGATCAGCACGCCGAGCGGCACGAGGCCGCGAAGCTGCACGCCGGCGGCGCGGCGCGACCCCCGCGCGGAGGCGGGGGCCGGCCCGGCGACGGTGGTGGGCGCCGACATCAGGAGTAGCGGATCTGTCCCTTCACCCGTCCCCAGAAATCGTTGTAGTCGATCGGCTTGGGATGGGCGCTGGCGGCCAGATATTCGTTGATGTTCTTGCGCGTCACCGGCACGCCGGTGCCGTAGAACTCGCGGTGCAGATGCGGCTCCTTGGCGTCGTCGATCTTGCCGATCTTGGCGTTGTAGCAGATCGACAGGCCCATGCCGCCGACCCATAGCGGGTCCCAGTCCACCGTGCCGACCATCGTTCCGGCCTTCACCGCGGCGATCGCGGGCGGGGTGCCGTCGATGCCGGTGACAGGGATCTTGCCGGCCAGCCCTTCCTGGCGCAGCGCCTGCACGGCGCCCAGCGCCATCTCGTCATTGGCGGCCCAGATGCCCTTGATCTTGTCGCCGAAGCGGGTGATCCAGGCCTGGGTGATGGTGAGCGCCTTGGGCAGCAGCCAGTCGGCCACCTGGAAGTCGAGAATCTTGACCTTGCCGTTGCTGGCCTCGACCGCCTGCATCAGGCCGGCACGGCGCTCGATCGCGGGAACGTTACTGAAGATGCCGCCGAGGGTGACGATCCCGCCCTCCCCGCCCATCGACTCGAACAGCGTCTCGGCCATCAGCTTGCCGTAGGTGACGCCGTCGCCGGGGATGATGTGGGCGACATAGTTCGGGTTGTAGTCCCATGGGTGCAGATCGGCCGGCTTGTTCCAGATGGTGACGACATAGGCGCTGGCGGCGGCACAGGCCTTGACGATGACGGCGGCATCCGGGCTGTCGTTGGGATCGATGCACAGGCACATGTTGCCGCCGGTGCGGTTGAGCAGAGCGCTGACGTCCTGGATGCCCTTCTCGGAATTGCCCTCGGTCACCAGCACCTCGATCGGCAGGCCGGCGGCGGCGGCGAAATTCTTGCCGCCCTGGGCGAATTTCGCGTGGTACGGGTTGGTCAGCGAGCGGAGGGAGATGGCGAGCTGGGTCTTGTCGGCGGCCCGGGCGCTGCCCAGCGGCGGCAGCGCGGCAGCCAGCCCGAGCGCGCCCGCGCCCCGCAGAATGCTGCGCCGGCCCGGCGCAAAAACGGTCCTCTCCATGGTGCTTTCCTCCTGCTGCTTCTTGGCTTCGTGCATGGCTTTGGCGGCGGGTGCGGGGAGCCTAGCCGACCCGCGGCGGGGCCGGCAAGGTGCCGTTGATCGCACCAACTGGTTACTTCATACGGTGATCCGCCGGGCGCCGCAAGCAGCGATTCCGCGGCGCGCGCAACGACGCTGTGCCGGCCCCGCTTGTAAATAACCATATGGTGCGTTAGCCTGCGCAGGCGAGAGGCCGGAGGAGGCTGCGGTGAGCGTCTATTTCACCAGGACATTCCAGCGCGCCTTCGGCACCTGGCCGCTGCGCGGGGCCGAACTGGCGACGGCGCTGACGGCGGCGGTGGCCGCCGGCTACCGCGCCATCGACACCGCGCAGATGTACGGCAACGAGGCCGATATCGGCGCCGTGCTGGCCGACCTGCCGGTGCCGCGCGCGGAACTCTGCCTGACCACCAAGGTGCATCCGGACAACTACGCGCCCGACCGCTTCCGCCGCTCGGTGGAAGCCAGCCTCGCCGCCCTGCGCGTCGATCGGGTGGACGTGCTGCTGCTGCACTGGCCGCCGCTGGACCGCGACGTGGTGCCGCCGCTGCGGCTGCTGGAGCAGGCGCGCGCCGCCGGTCTCGCGCGCGACATCGGCGTCAGCAACTACACCGCGGCGATGATGCGCACGGCGCGCGCGACCGTCGCGGCGCCGCTGGCGATCAACCAGGTGGAATTCCACCCGCTGCTCGACCAGTCCGCCCTGCTGCGCGCGGCGAACGAGACGGGCATCCCGCTCTCATCCTACTGCTCGGTCGCGCGCGGGGAGGTGTTCCGCCATGCCATCTTCGCCGAGATCGGCGCGGCGTACGGCCGCAGCGCGGCGCAGGTGGTGCTGCGCTGGATCCTGCAGAAGGGCGTGGCAATCACCACCATGTCGACGAAACCGGCCAACATCGCGGCGAACTTCGCCGTCATGGACTTCACCCTTTCCAGCATCGACATGGCCCGCATCGACGCCATGACCGCGACCGGACGGCGCATCGTCGGCCGCGCCACGGTGCCCTGGGCGCCGGATTGGGATTGAGACGCGCCGCGGCGCAACCGGAGGAGGCAGCATGGACCCGACCGAGCGACGGAAACTGGGGCGCGTCGATCTGGCGGTGACGGCCTTCGCCTTCGGCACCGCACCGCTGGGCAACATCTTCCGTCCGGTGCCGGATGCGGCCGCACAGG
>JAKAZX010000528.1 GCA_021826485.1 Pseudomonadota bacterium
TGCGGCGGGCACGCTGCTCGGCCTCGCGGTCAACATCTCCCCCTATTCCGCGCTGAACGGCACGCCCGGCTATGGGGTCAACGTGGTGTGCAGCGTCTATGACATCCTCGTGCTGGCGCTGACGGTCGCGGTCTGCGTCGAGCTGCCGAACCGCCGGCGCGACGAACGCTATGCGTTCGACCAGCCCGCCGCGCTGCGGCTCGCGTCCGGGATGGAGGTGCCGTGCCGGGTGCGCGACATCTCGCTCGGCGGGGCGCGCATCGGGGCGCTGCCCGCATGGGCTCTGCCGGTCGCGGACGCGGTGCTGCTGCTGGACGGCGGGCGCATCGCGCTGCCCTGCGCGCAGGTGCGCACGGCCGGGGCCGATATCGGCCTGGCCTTCCGCCATACGGTGGCAAGCCGCCGGGCGCTGATCCTGCGCCTCTATACCGGCGCGCTCGCGCATCACGTGATCAGCGTCGCCCCCGGCCGGGTGCTGGCGCGCGTCACCCGGCGGCTGTTCGCGTAGCGGCTACGCCAGCCGCAGCGCCGCGGCGCCGAGCGCGATCGCCCCCGCGGCCGCCCAGCCGCGGGCGCCCGGCCGCTCGCCCAGTACCAGCCGTGCCAGCACCAGCCCGAACAGCATCGCCGTCTCCCGCAGGGCGGAGACGGGGGCGACCGGCGCCTGCGTCATCGCCCACAGCGCCAGTCCGTACGAGCCGATCGAGCAGGCGGCACCACCGGCCGCCCGCAGCGCCTGCACCCGGTGCGGTCGGCGCAGCACGCCGAAGCGGGACAGCCAGAGCAGGGTCGGCACCGCGCTGAGCGCGAAGGTCCACAGCGTATAGGCGACCGGCGATCCCGATTCGCGGGCGCCGATCGCGTCGTTCAGCGTGTAGCTGGCGATCACCACCGCATTGGCGAGGGCGAACAGGACGGCCGTGCGCTCGGCCGGTTCGCCGCGGCGGCGGGCGAGCAGCGCCACGCCCGCACAGATGCCGCCGATGCCGGCCCAGGCGACCGGCGGCAGCCGCTCCCCCAGCACCGCCCAGGCGGCGAGCGTGGTCAGCAGCGGCGCCGTGCCGCGCATCAGCGGATAGGCCAGCGCCACCCCGCCGCGCGTGTACGCCTCCGCCACCAGGGCGTAATAGACGCCGTGCAGCGCCGCGGTCAGCAGCAGATGCGGCCACGCGGCGGGCAGCGGCTGGCGCAGGAACGGCAGGATCGCCACCGCCAGCAGCGCGCCGGCCGCCGAGAGCAGCGCGGTTTCCTGCCGCCGGTCGCCGCCGGCGCGGATGGCGACGTTCCACGCCGCATGCAGGGCGGCGCCCGCCAGCACCAGCAGCATCACGGTGGCCGTCACGCGGGCTTACGCCTCCGGACCATCGCTGCGCGGCGGGTCGAGATAGAGTGGGCTGACCATGTAGCGGCGCAGCCAGAACCGGCTGAGCACGCCGATCACCGCCGCGACCGGCACCGCCAGCAGCACGCCGAGGAAGCCGAATGCCGCGCCGCCGGCCAGCAGCGCGAAGATCACCCAGACCGCGTGCAGCTCCACCCGGTCGCCGAGGAAGCGCGGGTAGATCACATAGCCTTCCAGCAGATTGCCGGCGACGAACACCACCGCGACCTCCGCCACCCCCGCCCAGGTGGGGAACTGCGCGAAGGCCAGCCCGATCGAGGCGACGCCGCCGCTGATCGTGCCGACATAGGGGATGAAGGACAGCACGCCCGCAGCCAGCCCCACGATCAGCCCGAGATCGAGGCCCACCAGCGACAGCCCGACCGCATAGAACAGCGCCAGCACGAGGCAGCACACCGCCTGTCCGCGCACCCAGGCGGACAGGATGCGATCCACCTCGCGCGCCTGCGCCCGCAGCACGCCGGCGTAGCGGCGCGGCAGCCAGCCGTCGAGCCGCGCGACGATCCGCGGCCAGTCGCGCAGCAGGTAGAATGCGACCACCGGCGTCACCACCGCCAGCGACAGCACGTTGAACAGCGCGAACCCGCCGCCGATCACCCGGCTCAGCGCGCCGGCCAGGAAGCCGAGCATGGCGCCGGCCTGGCCGCTGACCAGATCGCGCAGCTTCTCATCCACATAGTCCGGGCCGAGACGTTCCTGTAGCCGCGCCACCACCTCCGAGGCGAAGCCGTGCAGGGCGTTCACGTAGTCCGGCACGCGCGCGATCAGCATGCCGACCTGCGACAGGATCAGCGGATACAGCAGCAGCGCGAACAGCAGCCCGGCGGCGATCAGGGCGACGATCAGCAGCAGCGCGGCGGCGCCGCGCGGCACGCCGTTGCGCGTCAGCTTGGTGGCCGGCGGATCGAGGAAATAGGCGATGCCGCTGGCGGCGACGAACGGCAGCAGCACGGAGGCGAACAGTTGCAGCACCAGCCACGCGACCACCAGCAGGCCGACCAGCAGCGCCAGCCGCTGCGCCCGCGTCGCCTCCCGCACCATCGGCGGCACGGCGGCGGGTGGGGCGGCAGGCGGCGCGGGCCGCACCGGCTCGCGCAGGGCGGGGCCGCTCATCGCGTGC
>JAKAZX010000070.1 GCA_021826485.1 Pseudomonadota bacterium
ACCCGCAGGGCAATTTCCTGGCCCGCGTGGTGTTCCCCGAGAAGGTCACGCAGTTCGACGTGACGGTCGATCTGGTCGCCGACATGGCGACGGTGAACCCGTTCGACTTCTTCCTGGAACCGCAGGCGGAGGGCTGGCCCTTCGCCTATGATCCGGTGCTGGAACAGGAACTCGCCCCGTTCCGGCGGGCGGAGGAGGCCGGGCCGCTGCTGGCCGCGCTGCTGGCGCAGGTGCCGCGCGGCGAACAGCGCACCGTCGAGATGCTGGTCGCGCTGAACCGCATGGTGCAGCAGCGCATTGCCTATATCGTGCGGCTGGAGCCGGGCGTGTGGACGCCCGAGCAGACCCTGGCCGCAGGGCGCGGCAGTTGCCGCGACTCCGCCTGGCTGCTGGTGCAGGTGCTGCGCCATCTGGGCTACGCGGCGCGCTTCGTGTCCGGCTACCTGATCCAGTTGGTGGCCGACGTGAAGCCGCTGGACGGGCCGGAAGGACCGAGCGCCGATTTCACCGATCTGCACGCCTGGGCGGAGGTTTATCTGCCCGGCGCCGGCTGGATCGGGCTGGACGCGACGTCGGGCCTGCTGGCGGGCGAAGGGCATATCCCGCTCGCCGCCAGCCCCGCGCCGCAATCCGCGGCCCCGATCAGCGGGTTGGTCGAGCCGGCGGAAACCACCTTCGATTTCGCCATGTCGGTGCGCCGGATCGCGGAGACGCCGCGCGTCACCAGGCCCTATGCCGAGGCGACGTGGCAGGACATCCTGGCCGCCGGGGCGCGGGTGGACCGGGCGCTGGCCGCCGGGGACGTGCGCCTGACGATGGGCGGGGAGCCGACCTTCGTCGCCGCCGCCGATCAGGAGGCGCCGGAATGGAACGTCGCCGCGCTGGGTCCGACCAAGCGGCGCTTTGCTGGGGCGCTGCTGCGCCGGCTGGCGCCGCTATGGGCGCCGGGGGCGGCGCTGATGCTGACCCAGGGCAAGCTCTATCCTGGGGAGCCGCTGCCGCGCTGGGCCTGTTCCGCCCATTGGCGGGCGGACGGGGAGGCGGTGTGGCGCGATCCCGGCCTGCTCGCCGATCCGGACCGTGATCGCGACACTGCCGGGCCGGACGACGCGGCGCGGTTCGCCGCGCTGCTGGCGGAACGGTTGCAGGTCGATCCGCGCCACGTCATGCCGGCGCATGAGGACGTGCATTACTACCTTTGGCGCGAACACCGGCTGCCGGCCAACGTGCTGGCCGAGGACAACCGGCTGCGCGACAAGCTGGAGCGGGCGCGGATGGCGCGCATCTTCGCCCAAGGCCTGGCCGCGCCGGTCGGCAGCGTGCTGCCGCTCCAGCGGGCCAACGGCCACTGGCACAGCGGCCGCTGGTTCCTGCGCGGGGACACGCTGTTCCTGATCCCCGGCGACAGCCCGATCGGCCTGCGCCTGCCGCTGGAAAGCCTGCCCTGGGCCGATCCCGACCGGATAGAGCCGGACTTCGATCCCGACCCGTTCGCCCCGCGCGCGCCGCTGCCGCGCCAGGCGATGCTTCACCGCGCCCCAACCGCGGCGCCCCCGCCCGCCGGTCCGGCAGTGGCGGAGCAGGCGCTGGCGCCGCGCGTCGGCGAGTCGGCGCCGGACGTGGTCCGCACCGCCCTGGCCGTGGAACCGCGCGGCGGGCTGCTGCACGTGTTCCTGCCGCCGCTGCATGACGCGGAAGCCTGGCTCGATCTGCTGGCCGCGGTGCAGGACACGGCGGCGGAGCTCGGCCGCAAGCTGGTGCTGGAAGGCTATCCGCCCCCGGACGACCCGCGCCTGCTGAATTTCTCGGTGACCCCGGACCCCGGGGTGATCGAGGTCAACGTGCATCCCGTCGCAACCTGGGCGGACCAGGTCGCCCGCACCGGGGAGCTGTACGCGGCGGCGCGCGCGGTGGGACTCGCGGCCGAGAAGTTCATGCTGGACGGCCGCCATGTCGGCACCGGCGGCGGTAACCATGTTGTGATGGGCGCCGCGCGCGCGGCAGACAGCCCGTTCCTGCGCCGCCCGGACCTGCTGAAGAGCCTGCTGGGCTTCTGGCACAACCACCCCAGCCTGTCCTTCCTGTTCAGCGGCCTGTTCATCGGCCCGACCAGCCAGCACCCGCGGGTGGACGAGGCCCGCGGCGACGCCGTCAACGAGCTGGAGATCGCGTTCAGCCAGATCACGCCGTTCAAGCCGGTGCCGCCCTGGCTGACCGACCGCATCCTGCGCAACGTGCTGGTGGACATGACCGGCAGCACGCATCGGACGGAGTTCTGCATCGACAAGATGTATGACCCCGCCGGCCCCGGCGGACGCCGCGGGCTGGTGGAGTTCCGGGCGTTCGAGATGCCGCCGCATGACCGCATGGCGGCGGCGCAGATGCTGCTGATGCGCGCCGCCGTCGCCGCGTTCTGGCAGACCCCGTACGAGCGCCGGCTGGTGCGCTGGGGCACCCGGCTGCACGACGAGTTCATGCTGCCCCACTATGTCGAGCAGGATTTCCGCGACGCGCTGGAGGAGCTGGGGAGCCTCGGCTTCCCGCTGCAGCCGTCATGGTTCGCGCCGCACCTCACGTTCCGCTTCCCGGTGATCGGAGAGAGCGTGGTGCGCGACGTGGCGCTGGAGCTGCGCCATGCGCTGGAGCCCTGGCACGTGCTGGGGGAGGAAGCGACCGGCGGCGGCACCGCGCGCTACGTGGACAGCTCCGCCGAGCGGGTGCAGGTGCAGGTCCGCGGCTTCGCGCGGGAGCGGTTCGTGCTGGCCTGCAACGGCGTCGCGGTGCCGCTGTCCGGCACCGAACGGGCCGGGGAGTACGTGGCCGGCGTGCGGTTCAAGGCCTGGCAGCCGCCGAGCGCGCTGCACCCGACAATCCCGGCGCAGACGCCGCTGGTGTTCGACCTGTACGATCGCTGGACGGGGCGGAGCCTGGGCGGCCTCAGCCACCATGTCGCGCATCCCGGCGGCCGGAACTACGACACCTTCCCGGTGAACGCGAACGAGGCGGAGGCGCGGCGCCGCGCCCGGTTCTTCCCGTTCGGCCACGCCCCCGGCCCGATGCCCGAGCCGGTCGTGTCGGTCACAAACGAGTACCCGCGCACGCTTGATCTGCGCCGCCAGGGCTGAATTTCCCGCATTGGGAGATTGACTCGCTGGCCGAGTTGTCCGGCCGGCGGACGCCGCGCATGCGCGGGCATCTGCACATCGACAGCCAAACCGTTGACTTATCGAGATTTTATCGCGATCGTGAACGCGTGTTCTCGTCAAATCTGTGGCTATTTCCGCACGCCGGTGGCGAGGCACAGCGTGGTGTTAACAGGACCTTGACACGGCGATGCAATTACAAACTAAATCTTCTCAAGGTCTCGATACGACCGATATTATTGGTTCACCCTCGAAAGGACCGCCAGCATGGACGGATCTATTTATGGTGGCGTGCTCGACTCCGTCGAAACTATGACGGAATATGAAGACACGCTCGAGCTTCCTGTAACAGCCAGGTTGGCAATGGGTCCCGAGGTAATACGGCAGGCGTGGCGGCTTCGGTACGATGCGTACGCTTTGCACAATTACATCAGCCAGGACAGCAGCAACGTATATTCGGACAAGTACGACTTCCACGACGGGTCGAAGACAGTCGTCGTGTATCGGGGCCGTACCCCGGTTTCGACAGTGCGTACGTGTTTTTATTCAGTGGGATGTCGCGAAGATTACCGCGATCCAATCCCTGTCATGGAGACCTTCCCGGACGAAGTGGAATCCATTGTCAGCGACATCACCGCCCGCAAAGGAAGTGCTCGGGTGGCCGAGGTCGGACGGCTGGCCCGCCATCCGGACTTCGGGTCGGATGAGGAATCGATCTTCGCCCTGTTCCGCATGGTCGGCTATCTGCTGATGCACCAGCGGGCGGACGCGGTGATCTCGACCGTGCGCAAGCACCACATCGGCTTCTACCGCCGCATGGGCTTCCGGCTGGTCGCCGGCGCGCGCACCGCCAAGAGCCTGAAGCTCGAGCATGCGCTCATGGCGAGCATTCCGAACGAGACGCAACAACTATCCGATGTTTTGCCGGTGATGCGCCTGCTGTCGGAGCAGGACTCGAATTTCCCCAACTTCGTCTCGGGCCGGGAGATTCCGGTCTTCGAACCCAAGCAAGTGGACCTCGACCAGGGCGGCATCTTCGCCCGCCGGTTTGCCGGCGTGCACAAGCCGCGCATGGCGCCCCCGGCGGTCGTCCAGGCGCCGCGGCACGAGCCTGCCATGTCGCTCGCCGCGTAAGCGGGCGGGCAGGGTCGAAACCTTGAGCCGAGGCTTCGGGGCAGGCTGATTTTCGGCGCAACCGGCGACCCGCCGGTTGCGCTCCCCGCCATTCTGCGACAGCAGTGACATCGGCCGCGCGGCGCCGCCCGCCGCGGGGCAGCGCTATTTCGTTTTGATCTCGCCGGTCGCCGGTATATCATGCCGCCGTTCAGGGCGCGGTTCGGGTCAATCGTGAGTCTCGCAAAAACAATTTTCGGCCGCGGCGTCCTGCGGGGCCTTGGCCAGCGGGCCGTCCTTGAGACGCTGCCTCCAGAATTCGCGCAGCGAATCCGGATTGCTCAGTTTAACAGTTGGGTACGAATTACTTTCGTATCCGTTCCCGCCGGAATCATCGTCGCCTCGATGCTGTTCGCGACGGTGTGGGAGCAGCGTCAGAACCCCTGGCTGTGGCTGAGCTATGGCGCGATCGTCGGCTGCCTGCTGACCATGCTGCTGGTGTGCTGGATCTGGCGCCGGCAGGGCAACGTGCCGTTCGACGTATCCCGTCGCATGCGGCAGTTCATAACCATCCGCGTGATTCTCAGCAGTGCCTGGGCAACCGGGCTGGTCACGCTGACCTCGGTCGCCGACCCGGCGGAGCAGATATTGGTGTTCGGCGCCTCCATCGGCATCATCTCGACGACCGTGTTCGGCGGCCCCGCGCCGTTCGCGGTGACCGGCTGGGGGCCGGTGACGATCGGCGCATTCGCCGCGCTGTTCGTCACCCATGATCCGTTCAGCGTCGCCCGCCTGATCTGCCTGATCGCCTACAGCGCGCTGACCTTCTTCGCCATCCTGGCGTTCGACCGGCAGACCCGCGAACGCAGCGCCAACATCATGCGCACCGAGCAGCACGCCGAGACCATCAGCATCCTGCTGCGGGATTTCGAGGAAAGCTCCTCCGACTGGCTGTGGGAGACCGATGCGTCGCTGACGCTGCGCCACGTCTCCGCCCGGTTCGCCGAAGTGGCGCGGCGCGAACCGCGGGAGATGGAAGTCAACCTGATCCGGCTGATCGCCGGCGCCGCCGCCGGGGCCGCGCCCACCCCGCTCGACCGCGCCGTCGCCACGCTGCGCCAGCGGGCCGAGGCGCGCACCTCGTTCCGCGAACTCGTCGTGCCGGTGCGCATCGGCGCGGAACGCCGCTGGTGGGCGCTGACCGGCAAGCCACTGTTCGGTTCCGAGGGCGATTTCATCGGCTATCGCGGCGTCGGCTCCGACGTGACCGCCGTGCATCGGTCGCGCGAGCGGATCGCCTATCTGGCGCGGCACGACACGCTGACCGACCTTGCCAACCGCTCCGGCTTCAACGAGGCGATCGCCGCCGCGGTGGCCGAGAGCGCGCGCCAGCGCACCGCGCTGCTCTGCCTCGATCTCGACGAGTTCAAGGCGATCAACGACAGCTACGGCCATGACGTGGGCGATTCGGTGCTGCGCGGGGTGGCGCAGCGCATCCGCGGCGTGCTGCGCGAACACGATCTCGCCGCGCGCCTCGGCGGGGACGAATTCGCCATCCTGGTCGCGTTGCGGACCAAGGACGAGGCGAGCGCGGTGGCGGCGCGCATCCTCGACTGCCTCGGCCCGCCCTTCGCCTGCGGCGACCTGCTGATCAAGATCGGCGTCAGCATCGGCATCGCCATCGCTCCAGACGATGGCGACGACGCCGACGTGCTATACCGCAACGCCGATCTGGCGCTGTACCGGGCGAAGTCTGCCGGGCGCGGCACCTGGCGGGTGTTCGATGCGAACATGGATCGCCACCTGCAGGAGCGTCGCCTGTTGCAGCGCGACCTGCGGGAGGCGCTGCCCAACGGCGAATTGTTCGTCGCCTACCAGCCGATCGTCGATCTGCGTTCCCGCGAACTGATCGGGCTGGAGGCGCTGGTGCGCTGGCGCCACCCGGAACGCGGCATCGTCCCGCCCGCCGAATTCGTGCCGATCGCCGAGCAGAGCGGGCTGATCGGGTCGATCGGCACCTTCGTCCTGTCCGAATCCGCGGAGCTGGCGCGGCAGCTTCCGTCGCGGCTGCGCATCGCGGTCAACCTATCGCCGCTGCAGTTGCGCGACGAGATGCTGCTGACGCGCGTGCGCGACGTGCTCGACCGCTTCGCCCTGTCGCCGGAAAGGATCGAGTTCGAGATCACCGAATCGGTGATGCTGGAGACCTCCGGCCGGTCGCTGGAAACGCTGCGCGGCCTGCGCGTGCGCGGCCACTGCATCGCCATCGACGATTTCGGCACCGGCTATTCCTCGCTCGCCGCGCTGCGCGGTTTCCCGTTCGACCGGCTGAAGATCGACCGCAGCTTCATCGCCGATCTCGCCAGCGACGGCGGCGACGGCCCGATCGTCAAGGCGGTGATCGGCCTGGGCCGGGCGCTCGGCATTTCGGTGACGGCGGAGGGTGTGGAGTCCGAGCGGCAGGCCCGCGTGCTCAGCGAATTCCGCTGCTCCAGCGGGCAGGGGTATTATTTTTCCCGCCCGCTCAGCCCGGCGCAGGTGCTCGCGCTGGTCGCCGGCCCCGCGGAGGGGGGTGCGTCCGCCATCACGCTGCCCACCGCGCAACCGATCCGGGTGGAGGACGTGCAGCCGCGGGAGGCTGCGCTGGACCGAAGGCGGGTGGAGCGGCTGCCGCGGGCGCGGGTGGCCGGCAGCTCCTAACGCTCAGCCGGCCGCCGCGCGCCGGCGCCGGCGCATTCCCAGCACCAGCACGAGCACCAGCACCACGAGGCCCAGCGAGAACGCGGTGGTCAGCGACCCCAGCGCATAGAGCACCGGCGTCGTCACGTTCGTCGTCATCGCGAAGATTTCCAGCGGCAGCGTGTTGTCCGACCCCGCCGCCATGATCGTGCGCGAGAACTCGTCATACGACAGCGAGAAGCCGAACAGCGCGACGCCGACCAGGCTCGGCGCGATCAGCGGCAGCACTACGTGGCGGAACACCTGCCAGGGTGACGCGCCGAGGTCCTGCGCCGCTTCCTCCAGCGAATGGTCGAAGCGGTTGAACACCGCGAACATGATCAGCACGCCGAACGGCAGCGTCCAGGTCAGATGGGCGCCGAGTGCCGAGCTCCACCAGTTCGGCGGGATGCCGGCGACGTTGAACATCAGGCCGATGCCGAGGCTGATCAGGATGGACGGCACGATCAGCCCGGCGATCGTCAGATAGAACAGCGCGGTGGCGCCGAAGAAGCGCCGGCGGAACGCGAGCCCGGCGCCGAGCGAGATCAGCACCGTCAGCCCCATGACGATCATCGCCAGCGCCAGCGAACGCTCGAACGAGCCGCCGAAATCGCCGACCATCTGCGGCTGGAACAGATTGGCGAACCAGTGCAGCGAGAAGCCGCGCATCGGGAAGGTCAGGCCGCCATCCGGCCCCTGGAACGACAGGATCACGATGGTGACGGTCGGCCCGTACAGGAACAGCACGAACAGCGCAAAGAACGCCGCCAGCGCCCAGTGCCGCGGCCCGGACTTCTCCATTACAGCTCCTTGCGGATATCGACCACGCGCAGGATCGCCCAGACCATCAGCAGCACCGTGATCAGCAGCACCACCGCCTGCGCGGCGGCGGAGGGGTATTGCAGCAGGCTGATCTGGTTCTTCATCATCAGCCCGACCGACGCGCTCTGCCCGCCGCTCATCATCTGCACGGTCACGAAATCGCCCATCACCAGCGTGACGACGAAGATCGTGCCGATGGCGATGCCGGGCAGCGACAGCGGCACGATGACATGCCGCAGCACCGCTACCGGCCCGGCGCCCGCATCGCGCGCCGCTTCGACCAGCGCGCGGTCGATGCGCATCATGGTGTTGAAGATCGGCACCACCATGAACAGCGTGTAGAGATGCACGAACGCCAGCACCACCGCAAACGGGGAGAACAGCAGGAATTCCAGCGGATGATCGGTGATGCCGACCGCCATAAGCGAGCGGTTGAGCAGCCCGTTGCGGCCAAGGAAGGGAATCCACGAGATCATGCGGATGACGTTGCTGGTCAGGAAGGGGATGGCGCAAAGCTGGAACAGTACCATCTGCCACAGCGTCGAACGCACGTGGAACGACAGGAAATAGGCCACCGTGAAGCCGATGCCGAGCGTGGCGGCCCAGACGATCGCCGCGTAGCGCAGGGTCGAGACATAGGTGGACCAGGTGACGTGCGAGCCCAGCGCATCGCGATAGTTGTCGAGGATGAAGGTCGGGACCAGCGCGTATTCCTGATCGTCCCAGAAGCTGACGGCGACGATGGTCGCGATGGGGATCAGCAGGAACACGCCCAGCACGAGCCACAGCGGCAGTGCCTGCAAATAGGGCAGCGCGGAGGCCCACCGGCGGCGGCGCGCGCCGGGCATGTCGGCGGCCCCGACCGGGGCCGCCGCGATGGTGGTCGTGCTCATCGCGTCACGCGGCGATGAACTCGTTCCATTTCTCGACCATGTACTTGTCCTGGTCCATCACCGAGTTCCAGCAGGCGATGTGACCCATGCGGTCATAGAAGCTGCCGCCGTCGCGGATGGCGCCTGCCTTCTCCATCAGCTTGCCTTCCGGGCTCATGATGTCCTTGGCGGCGGGCTTGCCTTCCATCCAGAACGCCCACTCGTACGGCTCCATGTATTTCTGCGCCGTCTCCAGCACCGCGGAGTAGTAGCCCTGCCGATTCAGATAGGCGCCAACCCAGCCGGAGGTGTACCAGTTGATGTATTCATAGGCCGCTTCCAGCTCCAGCCCCTTGAGGTGCTTGGCGAGGCCGAGGCCGCCGCCCCAGGCGCGATAGCCCTCCTTCAGCGGCTGGTAGGTGCAGGCGATGCCCTTGCTGCGCACCGCGGCGACCGCGGGCGACCACATCGACTGGATCACCACCTCGCCCGAGACCATCAGGTTCACCGACTCGTCGAACGTCTTCCAGAACGCGCGGAACTGGCCCTGCTTCTTCAAATCCGTCATCAGCGCCATGGTCTGATCGATCTCGGCGCGGGTCATGTTGCCCTTGTCGCCGTATTTGATCTTGCCGAGCGACTCGCAGACCATCGCCGCGTCCATGATGCCGATGGACGGGATGTTGAGGATCGACGCCTTGCCCTTGAAAGCCGGGTCGGCCAGGTCGCGCCAACTGGTGATCGGCCTTCCCACGAGGTCCGGGCGGATGCCGAGCGTGTCCGCGTTGTAGATCGTCGGCATCATGGTGAACCACTGCGTCGGCGACTTGGCGAACTTGGTGGAGGTCTGGCTTTCCACGAAGCTGACGGTATGTGGCGCGGTGCCCTGCGCGATCTTGCTTTCCGGTGTCAGCTTGCCGGTGATGAAGATCGGCACCACCTTGTCGAAATACTTCAGCTTGCGCGTGTCCATCGGCTGAAGCACACCGCGCGGGAACACCTTCTTGCAGATCCAGTACTCGACGTCGGCGATGTCGTAGCTGTTCGGCTGGGTGATCGCGCGCTGCGTGACGGCATCCGAATCGAGCGCCGTCATCTGCAGCGTGATGCCGGTATCCGCCTTGCACTTCTCGGCCACCGCATTCAGGTTGGAAACGCCGGTGCCGAACTGGCGCAGCGTGACGTTCTTGATGTTCTGCGCCCAGATCGTGGGGAATCCGGTGATGGCGCCCGATCCCGCCAGCGCGCCGCCGGCGGCGGCGGCCCCTTTCAGCACGCCGCGGCGCGTCAGACCCGACTCGATCTTCATTGAGCAGTACCCCCGATTGTTCAGTTGGTCAGCAGATGCACGTCAGACGGCCGGAACCCGGCGACCACCTGTTCGCCGAGTCCGACCGGGTGGGCGTAGAAATCGGTTTCCGACAGCAGCAGGCTGTGATCCGATCCGCCCTGGTCCTGCAGGGCGACGCGCACGAAGCTGCCGTGGTATTCGACCGCGGTGACCTGCCCGGCGAGCCGGTTCGGCCAGTCCGGCGGTGCCGCCAGCCGCATCCGGTCGCTGCGCACCGCAAGCTTCACCGGCCCGTCCGCGGGTATGGCCGCGTCGTCCGCCTGGATCGCGCTGCCGTCCGCCAGCGCGAACGTGCCGTTGCCGAGCGGCCGGCACTCGATGATGTTGTGGCCGCCGAGGAAGCGCGCGACGAACGGCGTGCGCGGCCGTTCGAACACCGCGCGCGGATGGTCGCTTTGCAGGATGCGCCCGCCTTCCATCACCACGATCAGATCGGCAAGCGCCATCGCCTCGTCCTGCGCGTGGGTGACATGGATGAAGGTGATGCCGAGGTCGCGTTGCAGCCGCTTCAGCTCCTCGCGCATCCGGCCGCGCAGGAACGGGTCCAGCGCCGACAGCGGCTCGTCCAGCAACAGCACGGAGGGGTTGGTGATCAGCGCGCGCGCCAGCGCCACGCGCTGCTGCTGCCCGCCGGAAAGCTGCGCCGGCCGGCGTTCCGCCATTTCCGCCAGATGCACGCGCGCCAGCATCTCGGCGGCGCGCTGCCGGCGCTCCGGCCGCGCAACCCCGCGCATGCGCAGCGAGAACGCGACATTGTCCAGACAGGACAGATGCGGGAACAGCGCGTAGCTCTGGAACATCATGGCGGTGCCGCGCTGCGACGGCGCCAGCTCGGTCACGTTGCGCCCGCCGATCAGGATGTCGCCGGCGCTCGCCGCCTCGTGCCCGGCGATCATGCGCAGCGTGGAGGTCTTGCCGCAGCCGGACGGGCCGATCAGGCAGCAGTAGCTGCCGGCGGGAATACGCAGGTCGATCGCGTCAACGGCCGTGACGGTTCCGTAGCGCTTCGTGACCGCGACCAGCTCCACCCCGTCCGCCATGCTCCGCCCGGCCTTCCCTGCCTGCCGGAGCGACGAAATGCAGCTTGCGTGCCAGCCATCGGTGCCCGGCCGCAGGGGTGGCGGCGCGTGCCGATGCACAAGGATTGATCACCGGCTGGCGCGCGGCGGTGCGGTGCCAGGAACGCCGATCGGTGCCACAATGCCGGCCGAGTCGAGATGCGGGAGGGAGCGGCGATGGCTGAACAGGGGCGGATTGCGCTGGTCACGGGGGCGGGCAGCGGCGTGGGGCGGTCGGCGGCGCTGGCGCTGCTGGGCGCCGGCTATGCGGTGGTGCTCGCCGGCCGCCGGCAGGACGCGCTGGAGGAGACGGCATCCCAGTCCGGCGCGGCCGGGCGCGCGCAGGCGGTGCCGACGGACGTGACCGATGCCGCCTCGGTCGATGCGCTGTTCGCCGCGATCCGCGCGCGCCACGGGCGGCTGGACGTATTGTTCAACAATGCCGGCGCCAACGTGCCGAGCACGGATTTCGGCGATCTGACGGAACAGCAGTGGCGGGCCGTGATATCGGTCAACCTCGACGGCGCCTTCCGGGTGGCGCGCGGCGCCTACCGCATGATGCGCGACCAGTCGCCGCGCGGCGGGCGGATCATCAACAACGGCTCGATCTCGGCCTATGTGCCGCGGCCCGGTTCCGCGCCCTATACCGCGAGCAAGCACGCCATCAGCGGCCTGACGCGCACCATCGCGCTGGACGGCCGGCGGCATGACATTGCCTGCGGTCAGATCGACATCGGCAATGCCGCGACGCCGATGACGGCGCGGATGACCAAGGGGGTGCCGCAGGCCAATGGCACGCTGGCGACGGAACCGACGATGGACGTGGACGATGTCGGCCGTGCCGTCGTGTTCATGGCCGGCCTGCCGCCGGACAGCAACGTGCAGTTCATGACGATCATGGCGACCAAGATGCCCTTCATCGGGCGCGGCTAGATCGCGCGCAGCTCCGGGATCGCGACCCAAAGGCGGGTGCCGGCGCGGCGCAGCGGATGCAGCTCCGCGGCGATCTCCTCCGCAAGGTTCCACGGCAGGATCAGCAGGTCGTCCGGCGGCGCGCGCAGCAGCGCCTCCGGCGCCACGATCGGCACGCGGCAGCCCGGCAGCAGCCGGCCCTGCTTCGCGGGGCTGCGATCGGCGACGAAGGCGATGTCGCGCGCCGTGACGCCGCTGGTGTTCAGCAGCGTGCATCCCTTCGCCGCCGCGCCATAGGCGGCGACGCGACGGCCGGCGGCCCGTGCATCGGCGAGAAACCCGCGCAGCGCGCGCTGCCGCGCCGCGACCCGCGCCGCGAATCCGGCATGGAAGGCGACCGCGTGCAGCCCGGCGGCGCGTTCCTGCGCACGGATTTCGTCCAGCCCCGGCTGCGGCGCATGTACGGCGGCGCGATGGCAGGCCAGCACGCGCAGCGACCCGCCATGCGTGGGCAGCGCCGTCACGTCGAACGCACGCAGCCCGGCGCGCGCCAGCACGTCCTCGACCACGCGCAGCGACAGATAGGAATAGTGCTCGTGATAGATCGTGTCGAACTGCAC
>JAKAZX010000071.1 GCA_021826485.1 Pseudomonadota bacterium
TCATTGGTCGTCAGAATGGTAAGGCCCCGCACCGCCGCCGTTGCGGCGATGGCAATGTCTTCGAATCCGGGATCGTGCGCCCGTGCGCGGTCGAGAATCGCGCCCGCATGCCGCGCTTCCTCGATCCCGAAGGGCAGGATGCGTCCCGCGTAGAAATGTGCGACGGCGGCAAGCCAGTGTCGCAGCCGCTCGCCTTTCGTGGGGGCGCCGATCCGCAGGGCACGGGCGATATCGGCCTCGATTTCGACGAAGGTGACGGTGGAGATGAACAGCCGATCGGCATTGCCGCGCATCCACGCTGCGAACGTGTCGGGCCCGATCGCACCTTTGGCCGGCGCATCGGCTGACACGATGTTCGTGTCGAACAGATACAAGGTCAACCGGCCCGCCGCGCGGTGGCTCAGACCCTCATCCCGCGCAGCAGAAACCACCTGCTGCCGCAAATCCAGCGAAAGCGTTCTCGACATCCCTGCCGGCATCCCGCTCCGGCCGGAAACTTGAATCAGAATTTGATCGATTCGGGAATCGCACCCGATTCGATCAAATGGGACACCGCTCTAGCTTCGGCCGCGATGCAGCGCGCCGAGCGCCTTGACGCCCCACCAGACCACCAGCGCCCCGGCCAGCGCGATCGCGAGATTGCTGAGAAACCCGGTGACGCCGACCGCAATGGCCATCGCCCAGTCGGGCGCGCGCCGCAAGTCCTTGAGCAGCGCGATGTGCAGAACGCCCGCCACCGCAAGCAGGCCCGCCAGTATCGGCAGCGGGAAGCCGGTGAGCGCGGCGGTCAGGCTGGCCCCGATCGCAACCCCGAGCACCAGCAGCGCGGCCCCCAGCATGATCGGAGCGCCCCCGGTCCGCGCGCCGAAGCTGCGATGGGCGGTCATCCCCCCGGCTCCGTGGCAGACCGGCATGCCGCTGATCGCCCCTGCCAGAAGATTGGCCACGCCGAGCGACATCGCCAGACGCCCCGGCCGCACGCGGGCGGCGGCCGTGCCGAAATAGGTGCGGGCCGCGTCGGCGGTGGCCAGACAGGAATTGGCGAAGGTCAGGGGCAACTGCGGCAGCACCAGCGCGACCGCAGCGGTCGCGAAGGTCTGGACATGAAGCTGCGGGATATGGAGCGTGGACGGACCCCAGGTCAGCGGGCCGTGATACGACAGCACCATCCCGATCGCCGCGAGCAGGACCAGGACCAGGGTGACGTTATGGCGCCGCAGCAACAGCGCCGCCACGGCGACGACCAGGCCGGCGCCGACCAGCCACCACGCCGGATACACGTGATCCGAGAAGACCGCCGGCGGCGCGGTGGTGAGCTTCCATGCGAGTTGGCAGAACAGCAGGCCGACGGATAGCTGCACGCCGCGGATGATCGGCCCGGGAAAGACCTTCGCCACACGATCCAGCCACCCGGACGCCCCCAGGACCACGAAGATGCCACCCATCAGCAGCGCGCCCGCCGCGATCTCGGCAGAGCCGAAGCCCTGGGCGATCGCGATGGCGCCGAACGCCTTGAGCGGCTGCACCGGGACCGGCACCCGGTAGAGCAGCCCCGCCATCAGATACAGCAGCCCCGCCGGCAGCAGCACCGCCGTCGGCGACAGGCCGTTCCGCACGATCAGCGCGACGGCGATCGGCACCAGGACGCCCAGATCAGCGACCGACCCGGCCAGTTCCGCACGGTCGAACCGAAGTGTCCCTGCATCCGGTTGGGACACCGGCGGCGCACCCGGCCCACCGGCCACGGCGCGCAGCAGCGCCTGGGGCAACAGGCCGGTCATCGGGGGCTTCGCGCCGGTGGGATCGCCATGAAACGGACCTCGGTACAGTCGCTATGCTCGATTGGCGATAACGATATCAGCAGCCCGGGTGTCGCGCCAGCGCCATCGGTTCCGCCGCGGCCTTGACGACGCCGCCCGGCAGCGGGGGGACCCGGGCGGCGGCCGCAAGCCCTGCATCCCGGCACCGGCCGTGCCGGCACCGTGAGCCCCTTCATCTGCGTGCGGCCGCCGTTCGCGGTGCGCCTCAAGCGCTGCGAGGTCGCGTGCGGGCTGCGCTATTTTCTGCCGATGTCGTCGAGAACGACCGCGCCGCTCTCCAGCAGCGACTTGAGGTTGGACAGGATCTTCGGCCAACCGCCGGACACCGCGCCGATGAGTTTCGAGGGCTCGCGTTCCATGGAGTGGGTGATCGAAAGCCTGACCGCCGGCCCGACGGATTCCAGTTCCATCGTGCAGACCGACTCGCCTTCGCCGGACAGCTCGGGATTCCGCTGATGCCACCAGCGGATCACCAGCCGCTTCCAACGTTCCGCCGCGACGATCTCCCCGGCGTCGCTGACGCTGCCGTCGGGGTGGACCATCTTCCACGAACTTCCTGCCCGCCACTCACTTTCGCAGCGGACGCCGAACCAGTACTGCTGCATGAACTCGGTGTCGTCCGTCAGCGCCGACCACAGCCTTTCCGGCGTGGTGCGGATATAGGTCACGTAGTGGAAGGTCGATTTAGCCATCGGGTTTCTCCAGTTTGCGTTTCAGATCGGCCAGCGCCTTGAGTCGGGGTTTCTCGAACTTCGCAATCCAGCGTTCGTAGATTTCCTGCAACGGCACCGGATTGAGGAAGTGCAGCTTCTCGCGCCCGCGCCGCACGGTGGCGACCAGGTTCGCCGCTTCGAGCACGTCGAGGTGCTGCGTGACGCCCTGCCGCGTCATCTCCAGGTGCTCGCAGAGATCGCTGAGCGTGCGGCCGTCATGCGCATGCAGCAGGTCCAGCATCTTCCGCCGGCTGGGATCGGCAAGCGCCTTGAACAGCAGGTCAGCGTCGTTCATGGACCATCCAATAGGCAAGTAGGAACTTGCCTATATATGCAAGTCGCTACTTGCCTGTCAAGCCCGCCGGCCACCGGCGCGCAACAGCGATTGGCGGCTGCCGAAGGTGATGTCGCGGGAACGCCATGACCCCGCAGGCGACGCCCAGTTCAGCACTGCGGCGATGCGGTCAGCCCGATGGAAAGGCGTATTTGGATCGTCAGATATGATCGGAGACAGCAGAATGTCATCGCCAGAGCGAGGTCGCAGACTTTATGTCATCCTGACCTTGTGCGCTCGATCGTCCTCCGCCTCACTCCCACTCGATCGTCCCGGGCGGCTTGCTGGTGATGTCGTAGGTCACGCGGTTGATGCCGCGCACCTCGTTGACGATGCGGTTGGCGACGCGCGACAGGAACGCCATGTCGAACGGGTAGATGTCGGCCGTCATGCCGTCGGTGCTGGTGACGGCGCGCAGCGCGCAGGCCTGGTCGTAGGTGCGGCCGTCGCCCATCACGCCCACCGTGCGGACTGGCAGCAGCACGGCGAATGCCTGCCAGATCGCGTCATACAGGCCGGCGGCGCGGATCTCCTCCAGGAAGATCGCATCGGCGCGGCGCAGCACCTCGATCTTCTCGTGCGTCACCGCGCCGGGGATGCGGATGGCAAGGCCGGGGCCGGGGAACGGATGGCGGCCGACCATCGCTTCCGGCATGCCGAGTTCGCGGCCGAGCGCGCGCACCTCGTCCTTGAACAGTTCGCGCAGCGGCTCGACCAGCCGCAGCCGCATCCGCTCCGGCAGGCCGCCGACATTGTGGTGGGACTTGATGACGGCACTCGGCCCGCCGCGCACCGAGACGCTTTCGATCACGTCCGGATACAGCGTGCCCTGGGCCAGGAAATCGGCGCCGCCGAGCTTGCCGGCCTCCTGCTCGAACACTTCGACGAACAGGCGGCCGATGGTCTTGCGCTTGTCTTCCGGATCGGTGAGGCCGGCCAGCGCGCCCAGGAACAGCTCGGATGCGTCGCGATGCACCAGGCGGATGTTGAAGCGGTCGCGGAAGGTGCGCACCACCTCCTCCGCCTCGCCGGCGCGCAGCAGGCCGTGATCGACGAAGATGCAGGTGAGCTGGTCACCGATCGCTTCATGGATCAGCACCGCCGCCACCGCCGAGTCGACACCGCCCGACAGGCCGCAGATGACCCGCCCGTGTCCCACCTGCTCGCGGATGCGTGCGATCTCCGCGCTGCGGAAGCCCGCCATCGTCCAGGTGCCGGACAGCCCGGCGACGGCATGGGTGAAGTTGCGCAGCAATTCCGCACCGTGCGGCGTGTGCGCAACCTCGGGATGGAATTGCAGGCCGTAGAACCGGCGATGGTCGTCGGCGACGGCGGCGAACGGTGCGCCCTCGCTGACCGCGACGACGTGAAAGCCGGGCGGCAGGGCGGTGACGCGGTCGCCGTGGCTCATCCAGACCTGTTCGCGCCGTCCAGGGCCCCAGACATCGCGGAACAGCGCGCAGGGCGCCACGACATCGACGAAGGCGCGGCCGAATTCCCGATGGTCGGACCCGGCCACCTCGCCGCCCAGTTGCGCACACATGGTCTGCTGGCCGTAGCAGATGCCGAGCACCGGGACGCCGGCGGCGAACACTTCCTCCGGCGCGCGGGGGCTTTCATTCTCGGTGACGCTCGCCGGGCCGCCGGACAGGATGATGGCGGCGGGCGCGAAGGCGCGGATGCGGGCGGGATCGACGGAATACGGCCAGATCTCGCAATACACCCCGCTTTCGCGCACGCGCCGGGCGATCAGTTGGGTCACCTGGCTGCCGAAATCCAGGATCAGCACACGCTCGGTTTCGGGGGGCGGGGCATCGGACATGGGCAGGACCTGCCGGTGAGGGTGCGGGCGCTTGCAGCATGGCGCCGCCGCCGGGGCAAGGGGCGGTTCAGCCCGGATCGACGGCGTGGCGCCGCAAATCTTCCAGCGCGCAGTAGCGCAGCGCGCCGACATGCGTGGCCTGCAGCACCACCCGCGGGGCCGATCCGGCGGCCAGCGCCTCCGCCCAGCGCGGGGCGCACAGGCACCAGCGGTCACCGGGCCTGAGGCCGGCAAACCCGTATTCCGGCCGCGGGGTGGACAGATCGTTGCCGGCGGCGCGCGAGAAGGCCAGGAATTCCGCCGTCATGACGGCGCAGACCGTGTGGCTGCCCAGATCGGCCGGCCCGGTGTCGCAGCAGCCATTGCGGAAGAAGCCGGTCAGCGGCCGGTCCGAGCAGGTTTCCAGCGTGCCGCCGAGGACATTGCGGCTGGCCGCCCGCTCGGGCCTGCGGCCCTCGCCCTCGCCCGAATCATCGAACGGCATCGCCGCCTCCCTTGCAGTGCAGTGACGGACGGCGTTCTCTATATCGCATCGCAGCAGAAGTCAGCGGGGTCCGCCATGCCGATCAATGCCCGCATCGCCGAGGTGACGGCGCGCATCGTCCGCCGCAGCCAGGACGGGCGGCGGCGCTATCTGGACCGCATCGACGCGGCCGCCGCCGCCGGGCGGCGGCGGGGCGCGCTCGGCTGCGCCAACCAGGCGCATGCCTTCGCCGCCTGCGCACCGACCGACAAGCAGCGCCTGCAGGGCGGGCAGACGCCCAATCTGGCCATCGTCACCGCCTATAACGACATGCTGTCGGCCCACCAGCCCTATGAGCGGTTTCCCGCCCTGATCCGCGCGGCGGCGCGCGAGGCCGGGGCGACCGCCCAGGTGGCCGGCGGCGTGCCGGCGATGTGCGACGGGGTGACGCAGGGGGAGGCGGGGATGGAGCTGTCCCTGTTCTCCCGCGACGTGATCGCGCTGGCGACTGCCGTTGCGCTGTCGCACCAGACCTTCGATGCGGCCGTCTATCTCGGCGTCTGCGACAAGATCGTGCCGGGGCTGGTGATCGGCGCGCTCAGCTTCGGCCATCTCCCGGCGGTGTTCATTCCGGCCGGCCCGATGACCTCCGGCCTGTCGAACGATCAAAAGAGCAAGGTCCGCCAGCTCCACGCCGAGGGGAAGGCAACGCGGGCGGAGCTGCTGGCGGCGGAAATGCAGGCTTATCATGGGCCTGGGACCTGCACTTTCTACGGCACCGCCAATACCAACCAGATGCTCATGGAAATCATGGGGCTGCATCTGCCGGGCAGCAGTTTCGTCAATCCCGGCAGCGGGCTGCGCGACGCGCTGACGGCCGAGGCGACACGGCGGGCGCTGTCGCTCACGGCGCTCGGCAACCACTACACGCCGGTCGGGCGGGTGCTGGACGAACGGGCCTTCGTCAACGGCATCGTCGGCCTGCACGCCACCGGCGGCTCGACCAACCTGACCATCCATCTGATCGCGATGGCCGCGGCCGGCGGGGTGGCGCTGACCTGGGACGATTTCGCCGACATCGCGGCGGTGACGCCGCTGCTCGCCCGCGTCTATCCGAACGGCCGCGCCGACGTGAACCATTTCCATGCCGCGGGCGGCATGCCGTTCCTGATCCGCGAACTGCTCGATGCCGGCCTGCTGCACGAGGACGTGACGACGGTCTGGGGCCAGGGGCTGCGGGCCTATGTGGCCGAGCCAGGGCTGGGCCACGATGGCGGACTGGTCTGGCGCAGCCCGGCCGCGGACAGCGGCGATCCGGCGATCCTGCGGGGGGCCACCGCACCCTTCCAGCCGACCGGCGGCCTCAAGGTGCTGGAGGGCGATCTGGGCCGCGCCGTCATCAAGACCTCCGCGGTCGCGCCGGAGCGGCACGTGATCGAGGCGCCGGCCCGCGTCTTCGACAGCCAGGAGGCGCTGCAGGCCGCCTTCAAGGCCGGGGAGCTGACGGGGGACATGGTCGCCGTGGTGCGCTTCCAGGGGCCGCGGGCGAACGGCATGCCGGAACTGCACAAGCTGATGCCGCCGCTCGGCGTGCTGCAGGACCGCGGGGCGCGGGTCGCGCTGGTGACGGATGGGCGGCTCTCGGGCGCCTCGGGCAAGGTGCCGGCGGCGATCCATGTGACGCCGGAGGCGGTGGATGGCGGCCCGATCGCCCTGCTGCGCGACGGCGACATGGTGCGAGTGGACGCCCCGAACGGGCGGCTGGACGTGCTGGTCGACCCGGACGAATGGGCCGGGCGGACCCCGCAGACGGCCGATCTGGCCGGCAATTCGGCCGGCGTCGGGCGGGAATTGTTCGCCGCCTTCCGGGCCAATGTCGGCCGCGCCGACGCCGGGGCGGCGATCTTCGCCCCGGCGTGACCGGGGGGCATCAGCCGGTGCCGGCGGGGCGCTGCGGCAGGCCGTCGGTGAGATCGAAATAGTCCGACTTGTCGGCCACGAAGATGTGCCGCGCCAGCCGCACCCCGGTCGGCAGGTCAAGCGTGCCGGCCATGATGCTGATCGTGTCGCTATCGAACCGGCGCCAGAACAGGTTGCCGCCGCAGCGGGTGCAGAACCCCCGTTCCGCCTCCTCCGAGGAGGAGTACCAGGCGAGCGTCCCCTCCGCGGTCAGATGCAGGTCGGCGGCGCGCGCGTTGGTGGCGGTGACGAAGTTGCCGCTGGTGCGCCGGCATTGCGAGCAATGGCAGGCGATCACCTCGCGCAGTTTGCCGGACACGCGGTAGCGCACGCCGCCGCACAGGCACCCGCCGGTGGCAGTCGTGGCCGTCATCGCGCCACCCCGCGCGGCGCGGTCAGCCGGTTGCGCAGCGCCAGCGCCTCCATCGGCGGGGCGAAGCAGGGCCGTTCCACGTAGCGCCCGGCGCCGCGCACCGTGCGGAGGTCGCCATCGGTCCAGACCAGCTTGCCGCCGGCGATGGTGTGCCGGGCGAGGCCCGTCACCTGCATCCCCTCGAACACGTTGTAATCGACCTTCTGGTGATGCGTCTTGACCGAGATGGTGCGGCTCGCCTCCGCATCCCACACCACCAGATCGGCGTCGCTGCCGACCGCGACGGCACCCTTGCGCGGGTGGATGTTGAAGATCTGCGCGGTGTTGGTGGAGGTGAGGCGCACGAACTCGCTCGGCGTGATGCGGCCCTGGCCGACGCCGTGGTGCCAGAGGATGCTCATGCGATCCTCGATCCCGCCGGTACCATTGGGGATTTTCGTGAAATCGTCACGCCCCATCGCCTTCTGCGGCGCGCAGAACACGCAATGGTCGGTCGCGGTGGTCTGCAGGCTGCCGGACACCAGGCCGGCCCACAGCGCCTTCTGATGATGCCTGGCGCGGAACGGCGGCGACATGACATAGGCCGCGGCGGTGGCATAGTCCTTGTTCTGATAGACGCTCTCGTCGATCACCAGATGCTGGGCCAGCACTTCGCCGTACACGCGCTGGCCGCGCGCGCGGGCGGCGGCGATCGCCTGCGTTGCTTCCTCGGTCGAGACATGCACGATGTAGATCGGCGCGCCGAGCAGCCCGGCGATCGCGATGACGCGCTGCGCCGCCTCTCCCTCCACTTCCGGCGGGCGGGACAGCGCGTGTCCCTCCGGCCCGGTGATGCCGGCGGCGAGCAGCTTCCTTTGCAGATGAAACACCGCATCGCCGTTCTCGGCGTGGATGTTGCAGATCGCGCCCAACTCCAGTGCGCGGCCGATGGAGTGCAGCAGCACCCCGTCATCGACCATCAGCGCGCCCTTGTAGGCCATGAAATGCTTGAAGCTGTTCACGCCATGCTCGCGCGTCAGCGTGCCCATCTGCTCCGCCACCTGATCCGACCACCAGGTGACGGCGACGTGGAAGCTGTAATCCGCCGCTGCCTTCTCGGCCTTCGCGCGCCATTCCTTCCAGGCATCGACCAGCGACGTGCCGGGGTTGGGGATGGCGAAGTCGATGATCATGGTGGTGCCGCCGGCGACGCCGGCCGAGGTGCCGGTGAAGAAATCGTCGCTCGCGGTGGTGCCCATGAAGGGTAGTTCCATATGCGTGTGCGGGTCGATCCCGCCCGGCATCACCAGCATGCCGCCGGCATCCACCACCTCGCACCCGGTCGGCGCCGCCAGCCCCGGCCCCACCGCGGCGATGCGACCGCCCTCGCACAGCACGTCCGCGCGGAGGCTGCCGTCCGCCGTCACCACCGTTCCGCCACGCACCAGAAGCGTCATCGCCGGTCCCCCTCAGCTCATCTCCGTCACGCTATCACGCACGCCGCAGCCGCGCAGCACCAGCCGCGTGACCGTCGCCTCGGCCGCCGCGAACACCGAATCCTCGCCGGCCTCCGGGCCGAGCACCGCCCGCACCTGCACGTCGAAATCGGCGTAGGTCTGCGTCATTGCCCAGATGCAGAAGAACAGGTGCGCCGGCGCCACGCCGTCCATCAGCCCGCGCGCCGCCCAGCCCTCGATCACGGCGGCCATGGCGGCGACGCGGCGGCGCAACTCGTCCACCAGGAACGGCATCAGCAGCGGCGCGCCGCGCAGCACCTCCCCGGCAAAGATGCGCGACGCGCCGGGACGGATGCGCGCATCGGCCAGCTTGGCCCGGACGTACCCGGCCAGCGCCTCGGCCGGCGCGCGCTCGGGTACGATCCAGTGCGCGGCGGTGTCCAGCCACTGGCGGATGATATCTTCCAGCACCGCGCGGTACAGCCGGTCCTTGGTGCCGAAATAATAGTGCAGATTGGCCTTGGGCAGCCCGGCTTCGGCGGCGATGTCCGCCATCCGCGCCCCCTCGAACCCGCGGCGGGAGAAAATGCGCTCCGCCGCCGCCAGGATCGACGCCGTACTGTCCCGCCGTGCCGCCCCGGTCACCGGCGGCGGCCCCATTCCCGCGTCCATCCTGCCTCGCGCCGCTCCTTTCCGGCAGCACACACCGAATCTGACCGAATGGTCAAGATTCCCGATTGACGCCGCGCCGCGCCATGCCGTTAGCTTGCCCGAGCGTTCGCATCGCAACGGGGGTTGCCGCGCCGTGTCCGACACCGCCGATATCGCCGCCGCCCGGCTGTCGCCGGATCAGGTCGCCGCCAATTTCGCCGACGCGCATCCGCCGCTGTCGCCGCACGAGGCGGTGGTGGAGGCCAGCCGCTGCTATTTCTGCTACGACGCCCCGTGCATGGAGGCGTGCCCGACCGGGATCGACATCCCGGGCTTCATCCGCAAGATCGCCACCGGCAATCTGCGCGGCTCGGCGCTGACCATCCTGGAGGCCAACATCTTCGGCGGCAGTTGCGCGCGCGTCTGCCCGACGGAAATCCTATGTGAAGGCGCCTGCGTGCGCATGACGGAGGAGGAGCGGCCAGTGCGCATCGGCGCCCTCCAGCGTCGCGCCACCGACTGGCTGATGGCCAATGCCGCCACCCCGTTCACCCGCGGCGCACCGACCGGGCGGCGCATCGCCGTGGTCGGCGCCGGGCCGGCGGGGCTTGCCTGCGCCCATCGCCTCGCCCGCCACGGCCATGACGTGACCGTGTTCGAGGCGCTGCCGAAGCCGGGCGGCCTGAACGAATACGGCATCGCCGCCTACAAGGTGGCGGACGAGTTCGCGCAGCGGGAGGTGGCGTGGCTGCTGGCGATCGGCGGCATCACGCTGCGCCACGGCCAGGCGCTCGGCCGCGATTTCGACCTGGCGACGCTGCGGCGCGATTTCGATGCGGTGTTCCTGGGCATCGGCCTTGCCGGCACGCGCGCGCTCGGCCTGACCGGGGAAGCCCTGGGCGGCGTGCGCGACGCGGTCGATTTCATCGCCGAGCTGCGGCAGGCGACCGACAAGTCGCGGGTTGCGATCGGGCGGCGCGTGGTGGTGATCGGCGGCGGCAACACCGCGATCGACGCGGCCACGCAATCCCGCCGGCTGGGGGCGGAGGACGTGACGATCGTGTATCGCCGCGGGCCGCCTGAGATGTCGGCGACGCATCACGAGCAGGAATGGGCGCAGACCAACGGCGTGCGCATCCGCCATCACGCCGCCCCGCACCGGCTGATCGCGGCGGGCGGGCATGTCACCGGCGTCGAGTTCATGCGCACGCGGCTGGATGCGGCCGGGCGCGCCGCACCGACCGGGGAGACGTTCACGCTGCCCGCCGACATGGTGCTGAAGGCGGTGGGGCAGGTGTTCGTGCCGGACCCGCTGCGCGGTGACGGCACGCTGGCACTGGCGCTGGAGGACGGACGCATCGCGGTGGACGCGGATCGGCGCACGTCCGTTCCCGGCGTCTATGCCGGGGGCGACTGCACCACGGGTGTCGATCTGACGGTCGCCGCGGTGCAGGACGGCAAGATCGCCGCCGAGGCGATCCACCGTCAGTTGATGGCCTGATCAGGGAGGCGCGAAGATGGCCGATCTTTCCACCGTATTTGCCGGCATCCGCTCGCCCAATCCGTTCTGGCTCGCCTCCGCCCCGCCGACCGACAAGGCGTACAACGTGGTGCGCGCGTTCGAGGCGGGGTGGGGCGGCGTGGTGTGGAAGACGCTGGGGGAGGATCCGCCGATCGTCAACGTCTCCTCCCGCTACGGCGCCGTCAGCTACAACGGCGTGCGCGTCGCCGGCTTCAACAACATCGAACTCATCACCGACCGGCCGTTGCAGGTGAATTTGGACGAAATCCGCCGCGTCAAGCGCGACTGGCCGGACCGCGCCGTGGTGGTGAGCCTGATGGTGCCCTGCACCGAGAGCGCGTGGAAATCCATCCTGCCGCCGGTCGAGGATACTGGCTGCGACGGCATCGAGCTGAATTTCGGCTGCCCGCACGGCATGAGCGAGCGCAACATGGGCGCCGCCGTCGGCCAGGTGCCGGACTATGTCGAGATGGTCGCGGCCTGGTGCAAGCAGCACAGCAAGCTGCCGGTGATCGTGAAGCTGACGCCCAACATCACCAACATCCTGGAGCCGGCACGCGCGGCAAAGGCCGGCAGGGCGGACGCGGTGTCGCTGATCAACACCATCACCTCGATCACCGGCGTCGATCTGGACCGCATGTCGCCGGAACCCACGGTGGACGGACAGGGCACGCATGGCGGCTATTGCGGCCCGGCGGTGAAGCCGATCGCGCTGCACATGGTCGGGGACATCGCCCGAGATATGCCGGACCTGCCGATCTCCGGCATCGGCGGCATCTCCACGTGGCGCGATGCCGCCGAGTTCATTGCCCTCGGCGCCGGCACGGTGCAGGTCTGCACCGCGGCGATGCATCACGGGTTCCGCATCGTCGAGGACATGATCGACGGGCTTGCCAATTGGATGGACGGCAAGGGCTACCGTTCGCTGGACGATTTCCGCGGGGCCGCGGTGAAGAACTACGTCCATTGGGGCGATCTGAACCTGAACTTCAAGACCCTGGCGCGGATCGACCAGGATCTGTGCATCAAATGCGGGCTGTGCCACATCGCCTGCGAGGACACGTCGCATCAGGCGATCGCGGCGCAGCGGGTCAACGGTGCGCGGCGCTATGAGGTGATCGACGCGGAATGCGTCGGCTGCAACCTGTGTGCGCATGTCTGCCCGGTGGACGGCTGCATCACCATGCAGCCGCAGCCCACGACGCAGCCGAAGCTGGTGTGGGGACAGCACCCGAACAATCCCATGCGGGTGCCGGAGGCCGCCGAATGACCGCCCCCGCCAACATCGCCGTCAACGAGGCACGGCTGTGGGATA
>JAKAZX010000072.1 GCA_021826485.1 Pseudomonadota bacterium
GCGCCGCAGCAGGTTGCGCGCCACCAGCCGCCGGTAGCCGGCGGAGGCACGCATGTCGGTGATCGGCGAAAGCTCACCGTCCAGCGCCGCCATGCCGGCTTCGACGGCGGCGGCATCCCAGGGCCGCCCGGCCAGCGCCTGCTCCGCCGCCACGGCCCGCCGGGGCACGGCGGCCATGCCCCCGTAGCCGATGCGGATGTCAGCGACGCGGCCGTCCCACAGCCGCAGCCGGAACGCGCCGCAGACCGCCGAGATGTCCTGGTCCATGCGCTTGGAGACCTTGTAGATCGCGAAGGTCTCGCCGTCCCGCGGCAGGGGAATGTCGATGCGGGCGAGGAATTCGCCCGGGGCCAGCGCGGTCTGCCGGTAGCCGCGGAAGAACGACGCGGCCTCGATCCGCCGCGCGCCGTCGCTGCCTTGCAGGACCAGCGTCGCATCGAGCGCGATCAGCGCCGGCGGCATGTCACCGATCGGCGAGGCGTTGGCCACGTTGCCGCCGACCGTCCCGCGATTGCGGATCTGCCGCGACCCGAGGCGCAGCAGCAGCGGCCCGAGCGCCGGCCAGTGGCGCACCAGCGGCGCGAAGGCGTCCTCATAGGTCACACCGGCACCGATCGACAGCACGCCGTCCCGCTCGGTGATCGTGCCAAGCTCCGCGACATGCTCGACGGCGATCACGGTCGCCAGACGCCGGTGCTGCTTGGTCACCCACAGCCCGACATCGGTGCCGCCCCCCAGCAGCGTCGCGTCCGGATGCGCGGCAAGGAGCGATGCGAGTTCCGCGGCGCTGCGGGGCGCCAGGAAGCGCTGCCCGTCGCGCTGGACGGACAGCGACTCGTGCCCGGCAAGCGCGCGCAGCCGGGCGGTGGTCTCGGGCGCGGCGGCGGCGAAACGGTCGGCCGGCGGGCCGGCGCAGGCGGCCCGCGCGGCGTCCAGAATCGGCCGGTAGCCGGTGCAGCGGCACAGATTCCCGGCCAGCGCGGCGAGAGCGTCCGGCCGCGCCCCGCCGCTGCCGGCGTGATACAGCGCGAACAGCGACATCACGAATCCCGGGGTGCAGAACCCGCATTGCGCGCCGTGATGCGCGACCATCGCCGCCTGCACGGGATGCAGCGTGCCGTCCGCCGCGCGCAGATGCTCGACCGTCAGCAGTTGCTTGCCGTCCAGCGCCGGCAGAAACATGATGCAGGCGTTGACCGCACGATACCGCATCCGCCCGTCCGCCGGCTCCCCCAGCACGACGGTGCAAGCGCCGCAATCGCCTTCCGCACAGCCTTCCTTGGTGCCGCAGGCCCGCGGTTCGCGGCGCAGCCATTCCAGCACGGTTTCGGTCGGTGACGGATCGTCGATCGCCCGTTCTTGGTCGCCGAACAGGAACCGGATCGTCTTGCGCACGCCTCAACCTCCGCGGGACCGGGTATTCTTCCGCGGCTGCCGGCGGGACGCAAGTTCCGGGCCGCGCCGGTTTGCGCCCGGGCGGCGGCGGGCTACCATCGGCCCGCAACCATGCCGGAGGCCCGGGGTGAAGATCGGTGTGCCGCAGGAGATCAAGACCCACGAATACCGCGTCGGCCTGACGCCGGCGGCCGTCCGCGAGCTGGTGCAGGGCGGCCATCAGGTGATGGTGCAGCGCGGCGCGGCGCGGCCGATCGGGTTCACCGACGAAGCCTATGGCGCCGCCGGCGCGACGCTCGGCGCAACGGCGGAGGAAGTGTTCCGCTTCGCCGACATGGTGGTGAAGGTGAAGGAGCCGCAACCGGGGGAGATCGCGCTGCTGCGCCCCGGGCAGGTGCTGTTCACCTACCTGCATCTGGCGGCGGACCGTGCCCAGACGGAAGGGCTGATGGCCAGCGGCGCCACCTGCATCGCCTATGAGACGGTGACCGACCCGCGCGGCACGCTGCCGCTGCTGGCGCCGATGAGCGAGGTGGCCGGCCGCATGTCGGTCCAGGTCGGCGCCCATTGCCTGGAAAAGGAACAGGGGGGCGCCGGCGTGCTGCTGGGCGGCGTGCCGGGGGTGCCGGCCGGCAATGTGGTGGTGCTCGGCGGCGGGGTCGCGGGCAGCAACGCGGCGCGCATGGCCATCGGCTTCGGCGCCACCGTCACCGTGATCGACAAGTCGCTCGGCCGCCTGCGGGAACTCGATGAGCAGTTCCCGACCCAACTGCACACGCTGTTCTCCACCGCCGACGCGATCGAGGGTGCGGTGCGCGCGGCCGATCTGGTGATCGGCGCGGTGCTGGTTCCCGGCGCAGCGGCGCCGAAGCTCGTGTCACGCGCCCTGGTCGGGCAGATGCGGCCGGGCTCCGTGCTGGTGGATATCGCGATCGATCAGGGCGGCTGCTTCGAGACCAGCCGCCCGACCACCCACGCCGCCCCAACCTATGTCGAGGAAGGGGTGGTGCACTACTGCGTCACCAACATGCCGGGGGCGGTTGCCCGCACCTCCACGCTGGCGCTCGGCAACGCCACGCTGCCGTTCGTGCTGGCGCTGGCCAGCAAGGGCTGGCGCCGGGCGCTGGCGGAGGATCCGCACTTGCGCCACGGCCTCAACGTCCACGCCGGCGCGGTCACGCATCCGGCGGTCGCGCGCGACCTCGGCCTGCCCTGCACGCCCGCCGAAACGGCTCTCGGCATCCCGGCTTAGTGGCCGGCGCGGCCGAGCAGGCGCTCGACGAACACCACCACGTCGTCCATGCGGAACGGCTTGCGCAGGAAGCCCTGATAGGGAAGCATCCGCTCCTGCACGCTCGCTTCCGGCAGCGCACACATCAGCACGAAGGGAACGTCCTGCCATTCCGGCCGCTCACGGATTGCCCGCAGCAGGGCCGCGCCGTCCATCACCGGCATCATCAGGTCGCTGATCACCAGATCGGGGCGCGTATCGTCCATGCGGGCCAGTGCCAGGAGGCCGTTGAGTGCGGTCATCACGCGATGCCCCTCATCCGTCAGCAGGGCTTCCAGCAACTCGCTGATTCCGAACTCGTCATCGACCACCAGGATCGTCGCCATTGAATCAGGTTCCGGGGCGAACTTGCCCCGACCCTGGATCGCCCTCGGGCCGTGTACTGCTGTCCCCGTCGGCGACGGTGTGCGGGAAGCCGGTCAGCAGCCCCTCGACGCCCTGAAAGGGGCCGTCGATGACGATCCTGCCGGTCGCGATCTGAAACTCGCGCAGCATGGGATCGAACCAGCCGTCCCGCACCTTCAGGACAGAAACCAGCCGCCGCAGCCGCGCATTCAGCTCCACGTATCGCAGCAGCAGCAGATTCTCCGCGATCGGCGTCAGGTCCGTCGCCGGCGCCCGCACCACATTTCCCACAAGTTCAGGCACTTCAAGGGTAAACATCGTCGTCACGTTAAGTGCCCGCAACCTGCTGCACAGGGAACGCATGAACCCCGGCAGGCGTTCGTGGTATGGGGTCAAATCGCGAAAGCCGAGGATGCCGTCCACGAATAAGCGTCGTACGCCGCGGCTGACGACGTTCTCAAGCAGTTCGCGCGCGATCCGGTCCATGTGGTCCTCGACCGCCGGATACCACAGCATCTGCGCGGAGCCGTCCCCCAGGCTGCGCGCCAGTTGCGGTGCGAGCAGTCCGGCGCGGTGGGTGATGGCATCCGGCGATTCGTAGAACCCGACCATCAGCCCCGGTTCGGCCGGCCGGGCGGCGCCGAGAAAATGCAATCCGAACGACGTCTTCCCCGATCCGGTCGGACCCAGGACCAAGGTCGTAGCGCCCTCCGACACGCCCCCGCACAGCATCTCGTCCAACCCCGCCACCCCAAGAGAGACGCGCTCACCGCTCACAGGTTTGATCGGCGTCGGGCGCGCATGCATCGCCTCAATCCGGGGATAGACCGATATGCCGTTGTCGTCGATCCGCATTGAATGGCGCCCGCGCAAATAACCGCTGCCACGGAACTTGCGGACGCACAGTTCCCGTTCGGCCCGCCAGGCGTAATGATGGTCGACCAGCTCAATCATGCCGTCCACCATCGTATGTTCCGGAGAGATGGTGCTGTCGCCCGCGCTGGTGAGCAGGAACATGGTACATTCGCCCGCTGCCGCCTGCGTCTGAAGCTCGTGGATGAATTTCTTGAGTTCGATCTCCGATGGTGCCAAATGTTCGGCTGCAACGAGTCCGTCGATCACCAGTACGGCAGGGTTGCGGGCGACGATCTCGCGCCGGATCAGGGTCAACAACCCGTGAAGTCCGTCCTGTTCCAAAACCCTGAACGCACTGATGTAGTTCAGATCGTGGGCGATGTAGTCCGATCGGAAGAATTGCATCCGGCCGATGTTGAGAAGCATGCGGTCATATGTTTCTGACAGCAACGTGACGTACAGCGCGCTATGGCCGGCGGCGACCTGTGTATAGCACACCTGATTGCCGAAAATTGTCTTGCCGGCACCCGGTAAGCCCTGAACGATGTAGATGCCGTTACGGACGAACCCGCCCCGCAGGATTTCGTCCAGGCCTTGAATCCCGCTCGACATGCGCGGCAGCTCACCGTCCATCTGGTCCAGGTCTTGTGCCACGTGTCAGTCCCTTCTCTGATCCTGTGTCGGCAGATCGATGATGAAGGTCGATCCCTCGCCAGGTCCGCCCTCCACGGTGATCTGCGCCCCCATCGCCGCGGCCAGCCGGCCGACCAGCCACAGGCCGATGCCGAAACCACCCGGGCTGTCATGCCGGGCCACCCGCTCGAAACGTTCGAAGATGCGGGCGCGATCCGAGGGCGCAATGCCCGGACCGCGGTCGGACACCGCGAGCCGGATGCCCGGACCATGATGAAGCAGCCGCAGCGTCACCCGGCCGCCCGCGCCGTATTTCAGCGCATTGCTCAGCAGGTTTTCCGTCATCTGCTGCACCGCTTCCCGGTCGCACGGGACGACCAGGCAGGGCGGCGCCAGCACGTCGACCGCGCAGCCGGCGCGGCGCGCCATCTCGGCATAATTCGCCGCCACATCGGCCAGCAGCGCCGACAGGTCGGTCGGCCGTGGGTCGAGCCGGAACTGGCCGGCGTTGAACCGCGACACGTCCAGGACCTGCGTCGCCCGCCGCACGAACCCCGCTACCGCCAGATCGAGCGTCCCGACCGCCTGCTGCAACCGTTCGAGATCGCCGGCGGCCGCCAGCCGGCGCACGCGATCGACCGCGAGCAGGATCGGCACCATCGGGTTGCGCATCTCATGGCCGACCACCGCCACGAAGTGGTCGCGCGCGGCCACCGCCTCCTCCAGCGCCGCGATGCGCTGCAGGCAGGAAGCCAGCGCATCGTCCGGCTCCTGCGGCGGTCCGGCGGCATCTCGCGGAAGCGAGTCCCGATCCATATCGTCAGCGGACCGTTGCCGCATGATTGCCCCGGGACGCGCCGCCCCGCTCCTTCGTGGCTCCATGCCGACAATGCGCCCGCATCCGACCAGAGGTGCTACCATAACGCACGAGCGTGGTGGCGCGACTCACCCGGACGTGAGTATTCTGTCCTGGCGTACCGTTCCGTCTCCCCTAAAGTAACGACCATGCAATTCCGCCGCCGCGCCGTGCTTGCCAGTCTGCTCATGGGCTCCATTCTCGGGGCACCCCGCCGGACCCCGGCGCAGGATGCAGTCCCCCCCGAGTCCGAGGCGGAGCCGGCGATCCCCGCCTTTGCAGCACCGCCGCAGCCCGCACCGTCCGCCCCCGCCGTGCCGCCGGCCATGCCGGCCTGGCGTCGCCATGCAGTGCAGGTAGCCGGCGGCGACCCGCGGCCGAAGATCGCGCTGGTGATCGACGACATGGGGGTGATGCGCGCCCGGACCACGCAGGCGCTGGACCTGCCCGGCCCGCTGACGCTGGCATGGTTCCCGTTCGCCCCCGACCTGCCCGAGCAGTTGCAGGCCGCCGCCGCCCGCGGGCATGAGGCGCTGCTGCACATGCCGATGCAGGCGTTCTCCAACAGCACGCTGCAGACCGGCCCCGATCCGCTGCGCATCGACGTGCCGGCGGAAGTCAACCTCGCCCGTCTGCGCGCGGCGATCGCGGCCGTGCCGGGCGTCGTCGGGCTGAACAACCATATGGGCAGCGTCGCCACGCGGGATGCGGCCTTGATGGATCTGGTGGCATCCCAGGTTCGCGAGCACGGCATGCTGTTCCTCGACAGCGTCGTGGTGCCGCACAGCCTGGGGCTGCCGCGCGCGGAGGCCGCCGGCGTGCCGTCCGCCGCGCGCGATGTGTTCATCGACAATACTTCCAATCCCGCGCTGATCCGCAGCCAGCTCGCCAGTATCGAGACCACGGCGCAGCGTCAGGGCTATGCGATCGCCATCGGCCATCCCCGCCCCCACACGCTGGAGGCGCTCGAAGAATGGTTGCCGACGCTGCACGGTAAGGGCTTCGTGCTCTGGCCGGTGGCGGCGACCGTGGCCCTGCGCAACGGGATGGCGCTGCCGCTGACCGCCTGACGTCGGGGGTCCGGCGCCATTCCGGCAGCCATCTCGAACGGAAAGGCGGCTCGCATGACGACCACCGCGTTCACGGCCGACGGCGGCGCGCCGCGCATCCTGCTGACCGGCTTCGCCCCGTTTGCAGGCGAGTCGGTGAACCCCTCCGCAATCGCCGTTGCGGCGCTGGCGGCGCGGGCGCCGGTCGGGGTGCGGCTGGCCACGGAGGTTCTGCCGGTCAGCTACCGCGATGCGGTCCCGCCCCTCCTGCGCGCGCTGCGCCGCCACGCGCCGGACGTGGTGCTGGCCCTGGGGCTTGCCGGCGGACGGCCGCATGTCTCGGTCGAGCGCGTCGCCATCAACATCGATGACGCCCGCATTCCCGACAATGACGGCATCCAGCGGATCGACACGCCGGTCGTGCCCGGCGGTCCCGCTGCCTATTTCGCCACCATCCCGGTGAAGGCGACGGTCGCCGCGCTCCGCGCCGCCGGCGTTCCGGCCGAGGTCTCGCAGACCGCCGGCACGTTCCTGTGCAATCACGTCTTCTACCGGGCGTGCCACGCCGCGGCGACCGAGCATCCCGGTCTTCGCGTCGGCTTCCTGCACGTGCCCTGGCTGCCGGAGCAGGCGGTGCATCACCCCGGGGAGCCGAGCCTGGCCCTTGCCACCCTACTGCCCGGCCTGACGGCCGTCCTGGCCGCGCTGCGGGACGGGGCGGCCGAGCCGGTGGTGGCCGAAGGCGCCATAAGCTGACGCCCTTGCGCCAGGGAGCGATCTGCCGCGATACTGTGCAGATGTCGCCTGTCGGAGCCGCCACGTGAACGTGCTCGCGCCGCCGCGCAGCCGCCTCGCGGTCGAGGTAGTTCATGACCTCGTCTGCCCCTGGTGCTTCCTGGGCCTGCGCCGACTGATGCGCGCGCTGCGCCGCCGGCCGGATTTGCAGGCCGACATGATCTGGCGACCGTTCCTGCTGAACCCGGACATGCCGCGCGTGGGCATGCCGAGGGCCGATTACGTCGTGCGGAAATTCGGCGGGGAGGAGCGGGCGCGGCGGCTATATGCCTCGATCGCCGAGATCGGCCGCTCGGAAGGCGTGCTGTTCCGGTTCGACCGCATCCGCCGGACGCCGTCCTCGGTGGATGCACACCGGCTGGTCCGCTGGTCGGCCGGCTACGGGCGCGGGGCGGAAATGGTGGAGGCGCTGTTCAGCGCCCATTTCACCGACGGCCGCGATATCGGCGATGCGCATGTGCTTGCCGCGGTGGCGCAATCCTGCGGGCTGGACGCGGGGGAAGCGCTGCATTTCCTGCACGGGGACGCCGAGTGCGACGCGGTGCATGCGGAGAATCTGCGCGCGCACCGGCTGGGCATCAATGGCGTGCCCTGCTTCGTCATCGGCGGCCGTCATGCGATCGCCGGTGCGCAGGAACCCGAGGTGATCGAACGTCTGCTGGACGTGGCCCTGGTCGAAGCCGAGGCCTGCTGATCGATCCCCGGACGGCCATCCTGAACGGCTTCGGCCGCAGCCTGGGCGATAGCGTGGTGGGCCTGCAGGCCCTGGCGGCAGCGCGCGCGCTGGGTGCGATCGACCGCCCGCCGGTGCTGTTCCGCCTGCCCGGCCTGCCGGCGGTGGTCGGCGGGGCCTATCGGGTTGCCGCCGATCTTTGCGAGGTGCGGGTGCTGCCATGGTCCGAGGCGACTCCTGCCCGGCCCTTCGCGCCGGCGGGCGGGTTCGCGCGGGTGATCGACTTGCGGGATTTCGCCTTCGATCCCGGGTTCCGGGGCGTGGCGATGATCGACTACTTTCTCGCCCGCCTTGGCCTGGACCTCGGTCGCGTGCCCCCGGAGCTGCGGCGCAACGCGTGGCTGGCAGCACGGCTTCGGCCGTCGCCGCCACAGCCCGGCTACGTGCTGGTCTGCCCGCACAGCTCGATGCCGCTGCGCGACATGCCCGAACCACTGCATGCAGCGCTGCTGGAATGGCTGGCCGTTCACGCCGGCCGCCGCATTCTGACGCAGGGACTGCCGGTCCCCGGCACCGAGGCGGTGGCTCGGGCGGGGGATTTCGCCGGGCTGTGCGCCCTGGTTGCCGGTGCGAGCCTGATCGTGACCACCGACACGGCGATGGTTCATCTGGCCGATGCGTTCGGCGTGTGGACGGTCGCGCTGTTCACCACCCATCGCCCGGAATGGCGGATGCGGGACTATCCGCGCTGCCGGGCGCTGCATTTCCCGGTCCCCGGCCTGCCGGAGGCGCTGGAGTTCGCCCGCTCGGCCGCCGATGAGGTGGCGGCGGCAGCAGCCTGGCCGCCGCTGGAAGCATTGCAGCCGGTGCTGTCGCGCCTGCTCAGTGCGACAGCACCACCGGTACGGTGAGCGTACGGATCAGCGTCCGCGTCACCCCGCCGACCAGCCGCTCCAGGAACCGGGAATGGCCGTATCCGCCGGCCACGATAAGGTCCGCCCCTTCCTCGCTCAGGCAGGAGAACAGCGCATCGACCGGGTCGATCACGCCGGTATCCGGCCAGGTGAAGGATCGTGCGGTGATGCCATGCGCGGCGAGATGGTCGATCATCAGCCGCGTTTCGTCCTCCAGCACGCGCTGGCGCGAATCGAAGGCGAACAGCGTCACGCTGGTGGCGCGGGTCAGCACGGGCAGCATGTCGTGCACGGCGCGCGTCGCCTCCCGGCTCGCGTTCCAGGAGACGACGACCCGCTGACCCAGCGGCGGCCCGGGCCAGAGTTCGGGAATGACCAGCACCGGCACGCCGGCTGTCAGCATCACCTCCTCGGGCACGCCGGGCAGGATGATGCGGGCATCCGCCTCGCTGGCGGGCGGGGCGATGACGATATCCGCATAATGCGCGTACAGCGCCTTCCATGCCTCGCTGTCGCTGCGGCCGGCAGCATGGAAGGTGGCCGTCAGGCCGGCGGCGCGGACGCGCGTGGCAAAGATTTCCTCGAGAGCCACCGCGGTCGGCGCCCGGTCCGTGTCATAGACCGCGGGATGACTGACATCGACGCCGATCAGCCGGGCGCCGTGCTCCTGCGCCATGGTGACGGCGGCATTGATGCGCGCCTCCAGCGTTTCGCCGGCGCTGAGGTAGACCAGGATGTCGCGGAAGGAGCGGATATTGGATTGGGGCATGACATGCCTCGCCATTCATTTGCGGCTAGCATGCGACGGCGGCGTTCTGCTGCATTGAGCCAAGTCAACGCCGCCGCGGCCGGCCTGACCGGGAATTCGGTTCCGTGTGGCGCATGTTCGTGATATGTTCCGAACATGCCCGCCCGCCCCACCCCGCCCTTTGCCGAGCTGGCCGCCAGCACTGCCTTCTCCTTCCTGCATGCCGCCAGCCAGCCGGAGGAAATGGTGGCGCGGGCGGCCGAACTCGGGTTCGTGGCCCTCGGCATCGCCGATCGCAACACCGTCGCCGGGGTGGTCCGCGCCCATCAGGCGGCAAAGCAGGCGGGGCTGCGCCTGCTTCCGGGCAGCCGCCTCTGCTTTGTCGATGACACGCCGGACCTGCTTGCCTACCCCACCGATCGTACCGCCTGGGGCCGGTTGACCTGCCTGCTGACGGTGGGCAAGCAGCGTGCGAAGAAGGGGGACTGCGTACTTCGCCGCGCCGATCTGCTCGACCATGCTGGCGGGATGATTCTGCTCGCGCTTCCACCCGAACTGCCGGACAGCCGGTTTGCCGCCCGGTTCGGGGAATTGCGTGCGGCACTCGGGCGGCAGGTGCGTGTCGCCGCCTTCTGCCGCCTCGATGCGCATGACCCGCTGCGGCTGGAGATGGCGGCCGCCATCGATCCCGGCTTCGTCGCGACCAATGATCCGCTCTATCACGTCACCGAACGTCGCCCGCTGCAGGATGTCCTGACGGCGATCCGGCTCGGCACGACGGTGCTTGCGGCCGGACGCCTACTGGCAGTCAACGCCGAGCGGCATATGAAATCGCCGGCCACGATGGCACGCCTGTTCAGCAGCCACCTGGCAGCGATCGCGCGCACGATCGACATTGCCGACCGCTGCCGCTTCTCGCTCGATGATCTCCGCTACGAGTATCCGGACGAGCCGGTGCCCGAGGGCGTCACGCCGGATGCGCATCTGGCCGCCCTTGCCTGGGCCGGTGCGGCCCAGCGCTACCCGGCCGGAATACCGCAGCAGGTCCGCGCCGCCGTGGAAAAGGAGCTCGCGCTGATCGGCAAGCTCGACTACGCGCGCTATTTTCTCACGGTCCATGACATCGTCCGGTTCGCCCGCACGCAGGGAATTCTCTGCCAGGGGCGCGGGTCGGCCGCCAACTCGGCGGTCTGCTATTGTCTCGGCATCACCGCCGTCGATCCGGCGGAGATCGATCTGCTGTTCGAGCGCTTCGTTTCTTCCGAACGGCGCGAGCCGCCCGACATCGACGTGGATTTCGAGCACGAACGGCGTGAGGAAGTCATCCAGTACATCTACCGCCGCTACGGTCGCGACCGCGCCGGCATCGCTGCCACCGTGATCCACTATCGCCCGAAGCTGGCAATCCGGGATGTCGGCAAGGCGCTCGGACTGGCGGAGGATGCCATCGCGGCCCTGTCGGCCCAGAGCTGGGCCAGCAGCAGGAACCTCTGGTCCGCCGAAAGACTTCAGGAGATCGGCTTCGATCCGGCCGACTCCGCGCTCGGTCGCGCCGTCGCGCTGGCCCGCGAGCTTGTCGGCTTTCCACGCCATCTGTCGCAGCATGTCGGCGGCTTCGTCCTCACGCGCGGCAGGCTCGACCAGGTGGTACCGATCGGACCGGCGGCGATGCCGGGCCGCAGCTTCATCGAATGGGACAAGGACGACATCGACGCGCTGGGCATCATGAAGGTCGATGTCCTCGCCCTGGGCATGCTGACCTGCATTCGCAAATGCTTCGCGCTGCTGCAGCAGGGCGGGATTCCGGTCGCCGACCTTGCGGATGTGCCCCGCGACGATCCGGCCGTCTGGCAGATGCTGCAGGCCGGCGACAGCATCGGCGTGTTCCAGGTGGAAAGCCGCGCCCAGATGAACATGCTGCCGCGGCTCAGGCCGGCACGGTTCTACGACCTGGTGATCCAGGTCGCCATCGTCCGTCCCGGCCCGATCCAGGGCGACATGGTGCATCCATACCTGCGCCGCCGGCAGGGAAAGGAGCCGGTGCATTTCCCCTCCCCCGCGCCGGAACACGGAACCGCGGATGAGCTTTCCCGTGTTCTGGGCCGCACGCTGGGCGTGCCGTTGTTCCAGGAACAGGCCATGCGCATCGCGATCGATGCCGCCCGCTTCACGCCGGAGGAAGCCAACGCCCTGCGGCGCGCCATGGCCACGTTCCGCAACACCGGCACGATCCACCGGTTTTCCACGAAGATGATCGAAGGAATGGTTGCGCGCGGCTACCAGCGCGACTTCGCAGAACGGTGCTTCCGCCAGATCGAAGGCTTCGGCACCTACGGGTTCCCCGAGAGCCACGCGGCATCCTTCGCGCATCTGGTCTATGTGTCCGCCTGGCTCAAATGCCGCCATCCCGCGGCCTTTGCCTGCGCGCTGCTGAACGCGCAGCCGATGGGGTTCTATGCGCCGGCGCAGATCGTCCGCGATGCGCGGGAACACGGCGTTGCCGTGCGCCCGGTCGACATCAGCGGCAGCGGCTGGGACTGCACGCTGGAAAGCGGCCCGGCGCTGCGGCTCGGACTTCGGATGATCGAAGGCTTCCGGGAGGAATGGGCGAACGCCCTGCGGGCCACCCCGGCCCGCCACCGCGACCTGGCGACACTGGCGCGGCGGCTTCCGCGCAGCGCCATCATCCTGCTCGCGGAGGCTGATGCCATGCGCAGCATCGGGTTCGACCGGCGCACCGCGCTTTGGCACGCCCGCGGCTTGCCGGAAGCCGAATTGCCGCCGCTGCTCGAGATCGG
>JAKAZX010000073.1 GCA_021826485.1 Pseudomonadota bacterium
GGCCGCGCATGGTGCCGGCGATGATCCGCCGCGCCGTCACCACCGGCCGGCCGGACGCGCGGGCCACCTGCCGCGCCATCGCCTCGGTATAGCCGACCGAATGCATCAGGATCAGGTCGGCCGCCGCCAGCCGCGCCGCCGCGTCATCCAGCCGCCGCACGTCGCCGGTCGCCGCCGCCGTCTCGGCGTTCTGCATCAGCGTGCCGAAGCCGGCGGCGGGATGCGCCTGCGCCTCCAGCGGGTAGATCACGCCGATCCGGCAGTCGCCGAGCACCAGGGCGGCGATCCAGGCATCCACCGCGCGCTGGCCATGCACCAGCGGCGTTGCCGTCGGGAGCGGGCGGTAGACGCCGGTCGAGAGCAGCACCAGCAGCGCATAGCCCTGCCCGTCCAGCCAGGCCACCAGATCGCGCAGCCGATCCTCCACGAAGCCGGCGGCCACAGTGATATGCCGCCCGTCGGCCAGCCGCGTGTACAGGCTGCCCTCCGCCGCGGTCGGAGCGTGCGCCGCGACTTCCTGCGCATCGAGGCCGTCGAGCGCGCCGTACTCGTCGTGCGGCGGCGCCTCCCCCAGCCGTTCCAGCAGTTCCGGCACGATGTCCGGCCGCGGCGCCTGGCCGATGGTGATGAAGGCGATCCGCCCCGCCCCGCTCATCGCCGCCGGTCCATACGGGTTTGCCCGTATGGCCGCCCGCCGCCGCCGCCCCTAACGTCCGCGGTCAGCGAGGAGGGGCGCATGTTCCGGACCATCGAGCCTGAGGAGTTGGAGCCGCTGGCGACCGGCGCCTGGATTCTCGGCACCGGCGGCGGCGGGTCGCCATATCTCGCATACCTTAACATACGCAAACTGTATGCCGAGGGCACGCGCGTCACGCTGATGGACCCCGACGCCCTCGCGGACGACGACCTGGTCGCCGTGGTGTCCAACATGGGCGCGCCGCTGGTCGGCCAGGAACGCCTGTCCGACCCCGATTTCGCCACCCGCCCCGTGCGCATGATGGAGGAGTATCTCGGCCGCCGCTTCCGCGCCGTGATGTCGGTGGAGATCGGCGGCGGCAATGCGTTCCAGCCGCTGCTGGTGGCCGCCCGCACCGGCCTGCCGGTGGTCGATGCCGACGCGATGGGCCGCGCCTTTCCGGAGGCGCAGATGACCAGCTTCGCCATCGCCGAACTGCCGATGTTCCCGCTGACCCTCGCCGACATCCGCGACAACGAGGTGATCGTCACGCGCGCGGCGAGCTGGAAATGGATGGAGCGCATCAGCCGCAAGGTCTGCACCGAGGTCGGCTCGATCGCCGCCACCTGCAAGGCCCCGCGCACCGGGGCGGAGGTGAAGCGCCACGGCATCCTGCGCACCACCACCCAGGCGATCGCGCTCGGCCGCGCGGTGCGGGAAGCACGGCGGCGCCATGACGATCCGGTGGCGGCGACGCTGGATGCCGCGCACGGCAAGCTGGTGTTCCGCGGCAAGATCGCCGACGTGCAGCGCCGCACGACGGAGGGGTTCCTGCGCGGCACCGCCCGCCTCACCGGGCTGGACGCCGATCGCGGCGCGACCTTCGAGGTGGCCTTCCAGAACGAATACGCGGTCGGCTGGCGCGACGGCCGCGTGGTGGTCACCACGCCCGACCTGATCTGCCTGCTCGACAGCGTCTCGGGCGAGGCGATCGGCACCGAGAGCCTGCGCTACGGCCAGCGCGTCAGCGTCATCGCCCTGCCGCCGCCGCCGATCCTGCGCACGCCGAAGGGGCTGGCCAATGTCGGCCCGCGCGCCTTCGGCCACGATACCGACTATGTGACGCTGTTCGAGGAGGGCGTGGCGTGAGGCGCATCGGCATCGATGTCGGCGGCACCAACACCGATGCGGTGCTGATCGACGGCGCGACCGTGCTGCACGCGGTCAAGACGCCGACCACCGAGGACGTGCTCGGCGGCATCCGCGCGGCCCTGGCCGATCTGCTCGCCGGCGCCGGCGATGCGGTGCGCGGGCTGGATGCGGTGGTGATCGGCACCACGCATTTCACCAACGCGGTGATCGAGCGCCGCGCCCTCGCACGGGTCGGCGCGCTGCGCATCGGCCTGCCGGCGAGCGCCAGCCTGCCGCCGTTCATCGACTGGCCGGACGATCTGGCCGCGTTGGTGCGCGGCGTGGTGGCGATGGTGCCGGGCGGGCACGAATATGACGGCCGGCCGATCGTGCCGATGGACCACGCGGCGGTGCGCGATGCGGCGCGCCGCATGGCCGATGCCGGCCTGACCAGCATCGGCATCACCAGCGTGTTCTCTCCGCTCACCGCCGAATGCGAGCTGGAGGCCGAACGCATCGTGGCGGAGGAAATCCCCGGCGCCGCCATCACGCTGTCCCACGATCTCGGCCGTATCGGCCTGCTGGAGCGCGAGAATGTCACGCTGCTGAACGCCTGTTTGCAGGATCTCGCCCGCCGCACGACGGAGGCGTTCACCGCCGCGCTGCAACAGAGCGGCATCGCCGCACCGCTCTATCTGACGCAGAACGACGGCACCATCATGCGCGCCGAACTGGCGCGGCGGTTTCCGGTGTTCAGCTTCGCCTCCGGCCCTACCAACTCGATGCGCGGCGCCGCGTTCCTGTCCGGTCTCGCCGATGGCGTGGTGGTCGATGTCGGCGGCACCACCACCGATATCGGCTATCTGAAGGACGGTTTCCCGCGGGAGGCGAATGCCGCGGTCGCCATCGGCGGCGTGCGCACGCTGTTCCGCATGCCGGACCTGCTGTCGATCGGCCTCGGCGGCGGGACGGAAATTGCGGAGGACGGCAATCGCATCGGGCCGGGCAGCGTCGGCTTCCGGCTGTTGCAGAAGGCGCTGGCCTTTGGCGGCGATACGCTGACCGCGACCGACATCGCGGTGGCGGCCGGCCGCATCGAGCTTGGCGATCGCCGGCATCTGGCCGCGGTCCGCCGCGACTTCGCCGAGCGCGTGCTGACGCGCATGGCCGAGATGGTGACGGAAGGCGTGGACCGCATGAAGACCGAGGCGGGCGACGTGCCCCTGCTCGCGGTCGGCGGCGGCAGCTTCCTGATCCCCGATCGCGTGGAAGGATGTTCGGCAGTGGTGCGCGTGCCGCACCACGCGGTCGCCAACGCCGTCGGCGCCGCCATCGCGCAGGCCAGCGGCGAGGTCGATCAGGTGTTCTCCGGCATGACCCGCGAGGCGGCACTGGCGGCAGCGCAGCTTGAGGCGGAGCGGCGCGCGGTCGAGGCCGGCGCGGTGCCGGCGTCGCTGAACGTCGTGGAGATGGAGGACATCCCCCTGTCCTATCTGCCCGGCGATGCGCGGCGCGTGCGGGTGCGCATGATCGGCGATATCGGCGGCCCCTGATCCGGGTTCTCGCGCAGCCTTGACCGATCGCAATGCGACCGGGCATGCCACCCTGCGATGCTCGCGCAGCACCGGAGGACATTGCCCATGCCTGATGCCATCGAGGCCGCCGAACTCGACGCCATGAACGCCTGGTGGCGCGCCGCCAACTATCTTTCGGTCGGTCAGGTCTATCTGCTGGACAATCCGCTGCTGCGCGAAACCCTGGCGCCCGCGCACATCAAGCCGCGGCTGCTCGGGCATTTCGGCACGGTGCCGGGCCTGAATCTGATCTATGTCCATCTCAACCGGCTGATCCGCCGCAACGATCTCAACATGATCTACATCTGCGGCCCCGGCCACGGCGCGCCCGGCGTGGTCGCCAACACCTGGCTGGAGGGCACGTATTCCGAAACCTATCCCGCGGTCAGCCGCGATGCCGAGGGGATGCGCGCGCTGTTCCGCCAGTTCTCCTTCCCCGGCGGCATCCCGAGCCATGCCGCGCCGGAAACGCCCGGCTCGATCCACGAGGGCGGCGAACTCGGCTATTCGCTCAGCCATGCCTTCGGCGCGGCGTTCGACAACCCGGACCTGATCGTCGCCTGCGTGGTCGGCGATGGCGAGGCGGAGACGGGACCGCTCGCCACCTCCTGGCACGGGAACAAGTTCCTCAACCCGCGCACCGATGGCACGGTGCTGCCGATCCTGCACCTGAACGGCTACAAGATCGCCAATCCGACCGTGCTGGCGCGGATCAGCGAGGCGGAGCTGGTCAAACTGTTCGAGGGCTACGGCTACACGCCACACATCGTCGCCGGCGACGATCCAGCGACGGTGCACCGGCAGATGGCGGAAACGCTCGACCGCATCCTGGGCGAGATCCGTGCCATCCGCGAACGGCCGCCGCAGGGCGAGCATCCGCGCTGGCCCATGCTGATCCTGCGCACGCCGAAGGGCTGGACCGGGCCGAAGGAAGTGGACGGCAAGAAGACCGAAGGATTCTGGCGCGCCCATCAGGTGCCGATCCCGGACATGAACACGCCCGCGCATATCCGCCTGCTGGAAGAATGGATGCAGAGCTACCGGCCGGCGGAGCTGTTCGACGCGGACGGAAGGCCGCGCCCGGACATCCTCGCCCTCGCCCCGCCGGGCGACCGGCGGATGAGCGCCAATCCGCATGCCAATGGCGGCATCCTGCGCCGCGACCTGCGGCTGCCGGACTGCACGCGCTACGCGGTGGAGGTCGGCCATCCCGGCGAGCACGACCGCGAATCGACGGCCGTGATGGGCGCCTATCTGCGCGACGTGTTCCGCGCCAACGCGGCGTTGCGCAACTTCCGCGTGTTCGGCCCGGACGAAACCGCGTCGAACCGCCTGCAAGCGACGTTCGAGGCGACCGACCGCGCCTGGGACGCCGAGACGCTGCCGGAGGACGAGCACCTCGCCCCCACCGGCCGGGTGATGGAGATTCTCAGCGAGCATACCTGCCAGGGCTGGCTGGAAGGCTATCTTCTGACCGGCCGGCACGGGTTGTTCAACTGCTACGAGGCGTTCATCCACATCGTCGACTCGATGGTGAACCAGCACGCGAAATGGCTGAAAAGCAGCAAGAATCTGCCGTGGCGGCGGCCGATCTCCTCGCTCAACTACCTGCTCACCTCGCATGTCTGGCGGCAGGACCATAACGGCTTCAGCCACCAGGACCCGGGCTTCATCGATTACGTGGTGAACAAGAAGGCGGATACGGTGCGCGTCTATCTGCCGCCGGATGCCAACACGCTGCTGTGTGTGACCGAGCATTGCCTGAAAAGCTACGACCGCATCAACGTCATCGTCGCCGGCAAGCAGCCGGAGCCGCAATGGCTCGACATGGATGCGGCGGTGAAGCACTGCGCCGCCGGCATCGGCATCTGGGACTGGGCGAGCAACGACGCGGGTGGGGAGCCGGATGTCGTGATGGCCTGTGCCGGTGACGTGCCGACGCTGGAGACGCTGGCGGCGGTGTCGCTGCTGCACACGCACCTGCCGGACCTGCGCGTGCGCGTCGTCAATGTCGTCGATCTGATGACGCTGGTGCCCGACTACGCGCATCCGCACGGACTGTCGGACCATGATTTCGATGCGCTGTTCACGCGCGACAAGCATGTCGTGTTCGCCTTCCACGGCTACCCGACGCTGATCCACCGGCTGACCTACCGGCGCACCAACCACGCCAATTTCCACGTCCGCGGCTATCAGGAGGAAGGGACGACAACGACGCCGTTCGACATGGTGGTGCTGAACGGGCTGGACCGCTTCCATCTGGTCGCCGACGTGATCGACCGGCTGCCCGCGCTCGGCCCGCGCGCCGCCTATGCCAAGCAGGCGATCCGCGACAAGCTGATCGAGCATCGCCGCTACATCGCCGCCCACGGCACCGATATGCCGGAAGTGCGGGACTGGCGGTGGCCGGCGGCCGATTGACGGTCACGAAACCGGCGGCAACGCCGGGCGGCCCCTTCCAACCGCCGGATCAAGCCTGATATCCGTCCCCCTACGCCGCAACGGGGGCCGCATGATTCGCCGAACGCTCGTCCTGGGTCTCGCCGCCTCGCTGTGCGGCATCACCGCTGCCGCCGCCCAGGACCTGCCGGAGGACAAGGTGGCGATCTGGACCTTGCAGGGCGAGAACGCTTCGATCAGCAGCGCCAACCTGACCGACCGCTACTATGTCAATGGCCTGCATCTCGGCTACGTCTCGGGCACCGACGGCGTGCCCGACTTCCTCCGGGGGGTCGGCAATGCCGTCTGGGGCGGCGGGCAGATGCGCTTCGCGGTCAGCCTCAACCAGCAGATCTTCACCCCCGGCAACACCGCCGCCTTCACCCAGCCGCCCGGCGATCAACCCTATGCCGGCATGCTCTATGGCAATTTTGCCCTCTACCGTGACGTTCAGGACAGCCGCAGCATCCTCGGCCTGACGCTCGGCCTGGTCGGCCCCCTGGCCTTTGGGGAGGAGACGCAGGACGGGTTTCACGACCTGATCGGCCAGGGCCACCCGAACGGCTGGCACAACCAGCTTGCCAACGAGCCGCTCGGCGAACTCACCAGCGGGCGCACCTGGCGGCTGCCCACCGGCACCCTGTTCGGGCTGGAGACCGACGCGCTGCCCAACCTCAATGTCGGCGTCGGCAACATGCGCATCTATGCCGAGAGCGGGGCGGCCATCCGCATCGGCCAGGGCCTCGATTCGGATTACGGCGTGCCGCGCCTGTTTCCCGGCCCGTCCGGGGGCGATGCCTTCCGGCCGACTCGGCCGGTCGCGTGGTATGTCTTCCTCGGCGCCGACGGGCAGGGCGTGATGCGCGACATCACGCTGGACGGCAACGATTTCCGCGGTGGGCCGAGCGTGAAGCTCGATCCCTATGTCGGGGAACTGGAAGCAGGCGCTGCAATCATGGTCTTCGGCACGCGGCTGACTTACACGCAGGTCATGCAGTCACAGGAGTTTGAGCACCAGAAGGGCGGACCGCATCAATTGGGTTCGCTTGCGCTCTCGGTTCGGTTCTAAATCAAGCGCGCGGGTTTCGCTTGTTCCGGTTGCTCTCGCCGATTTGAATATGGCAAACCTGTGTTCATGCTGATGCGCCGAACATTGCTGGCCGCTGGCCTGCTGGCTCCGTCGATTCCCGCCTTCGCGGCGCAATCCGGTGATTTCGCGGCTTTCCTCGCCGGCCTGCGCCACGACGCCCGCGCCGCCGGCATTCCGCAGCCGGTGCTGGACCGTGCGCTCGCCGGACTGCACCCGAACGCCCGGGTGATCGAGCTTGACCGCCATCAGCCGGAATTCACCCTGACCTGGGAGCAATACCGCAGCCGCATCGTCTCGGACGCGAGGGTGGCCCGCGGGCGGGAGCTGCTGGTGCAGCATCGCGCGCTGCTCGACCGGGTGGCGGCGCGCTACGGCGTGCCGGCCGGCATCATTGTCGGCATCTGGGGTCTCGAATCGAATTACGGCCAGTCCACCGGCGGTTTCAACGTGATCGAGGCGCTGGCCACCCTGGCCTGGGAAGGCCGCCGCGCCGCCTTCTTCCGCTCCGAGCTGATGGACGCGCTGCGCATCCTGGCCAGCGGCGACATCACGCCGGCGCAGATGACCGGCTCCTATGCCGGGGCGATGGGGCAGACGCAGTTCATGCCCGACAGCTTCCTGAAATACGCGGTCGATTTCAGCGGCACCGGGCGGCGCGACATCTGGAACGACCTCGGCTGCGTGTTCGCCTCCACCGCCAACTACCTGGCGCGGGAGGGCTGGCAGCCCGGCGTGCCGTGGGGCGAGATCGCGCGGCTGCCGGAGACGTTCGACCCCTCCCTCGCCGGGCGGGACAAGCGCCGCACGCTTGCCGACTGGCAGCGCCTCGGCGTCGGCCGCACCGGCGGGGCGAAGCTGCCGCCGACCACGCTGGCCGCCCTGCTGCTGCCCGGCGGCGCCGGGGGGGAGGCGTTCCTGGCCTATCATCCCAGCTTCCGCGCCATCTATCGTTACAATCCTTCGGATTTCTACTGCATTTCCGTGGGCCTGATCGGCGATCTGGTGTCGGCATGACAGCCCGGCTGCTGGCCGCCACCGTCTTCGCGCTCGCCGCCTGCGTCCCGCCGGCGTCGCAGCAGCAGGCGGCGGCACCGCACTATCTGGTCGGCGCGCCCTATCGGCTCGGGCCGGTGTGGCGCTATCCGCGCGAGCAGTTCGACTATGACGCGACCGGGCTCGCGATGGTCGATCCCCGCACCACCGGCCTCACCGCCGACGGCGAGGCGATCGACCCGCAGGCGATGGCGGCGGCCCACCCGACGCTGCAACTGCCGGCGATCGCCCGCGTCACCGAACTGGATACCGGGTATCAGGTGCTGGTGCGGATCAACGACCGGGGTCCCGCGAATCCCGGCCGCATCATCGCCCTCTCCCCGCGCGCGATGGCGCTGCTGCACGCGCCCGACCCGTCCGCCGCGCGGGTGCGGGTGGAGGTGATGCAGGCGGAGAGCCTGCGGCTCGCCGGCGAACTCGGCGGCGCCGAGGCGCCGCATCTGGAACTCGCGGTGGTGCCCGTGGGCGACGTGACCAAGCAGGCCCTGCCGCCGCCGGCCGGCATCCCCGCCGCCCCCCCGCGCGACCTGCCGGCCGCGCCGGCGCCGCACAGTAGCAGCGCCGCAACACCGCCGGTCCCGCTGCGGCTGCCGGAAACCGTGACGCGGGTTCCGCCCCATCCCGGCAGTATCTATGTGGAGATCGCGAGCTTCGGGCGGGCCGAATACGCGGCGCTGCTGCAGCAGCGGCTGGCCGCCCTGGGGGCGGAGGTGACGCTGGACTATGATGCGCCGCGCGACCGCGACTACCGGGTCCGCATCGGGCCGCTGGCCGGCGGCACCGGGGCGGATGCCATGCTCGCGCGCGTGATCGCGGCCGGGTTCGGCGACGCCCGCATCGTTGCCCAATAGCCGGCCGCGCGAGCCGAAAGGAGTACCGCCATGCTGACCCGTCGCGCCATGCTTGCCGCCGGCGCCCTCGCCGGCATCGCCCTGCCCGCCCCCGCCGCGCAGATGAAGCCGCGGCCGGGGGCGGCCAAGCCGGGCGCCAAGGCAGCGGTGGAGCCGGCGGTGCCGGGCTCGCCCGCGCAGACGCCGATCGGCCCGGTGGATACCGCGGCGCGCTATGCCCTGATCCTCGACTACAACACCGGGGCGACGCTGCTGGACAAGGACGCCGACCAGCCGATGACGCCGTCCTCCATGACCAAGCTGATGACGGCCTACATCGTCTTCTCGATGCTGAAATCCGGCCGCCTGAAGCCGGACCAGGACCTGCCGGTCAGCGAGCGCGCATGGCGCATGGGCGGCTCCAAGATGTACGTGCAGGTCGGCACGCAGGTGAAGGTGGAGGACCTGATCCGCGGCATGATCGTGCAATCCGGCAACGACGCCTGCATCGTGCTGGCCGAGGCGGTCGCCGGGTCGGAGGAGCAGTTCGCCGAGCTGATGAACCAGAAGGCGAAGGAACTCGGCCTGACGCAGAGCCACTTCGCCAACGCGACCGGCTGGCCTGCCCCCGGCCATGTCATGTCGGCCCGCGACATCGCCACGCTCGCGACCCACCTGATCCGCGACTTCCCTGAATATTACAAATACTTCTCCGAACGCGATTTCAGCTACAACGGCACCGAGGGCGGCCGGCCGATCGACCAGGCGAACCGCAACCCGCTGGTGCAGAAGGGCCTCGCCGACGGGCTGAAGACCGGCCATACCGAGGACGGCGGCTACGGGCTGGTCGCCAGCGCGGAGCGCAACGGGCGCCGCGTGGTGATGGTGCTGAACGGCATGACCAGCATGCACCAGCGCGCCGAGGAGGGCGAACGCCTGCTGGAATGGGCGTTCCGCGAGTTCGAGGACGTCACCCTGTTCACTGCCGGCGACACGGTGGAAAGCGTGCCGGTCTGGCTCGGCGCCGCGCCCACCGTGCCGCTGATCGGCGGGCGCGACCTGGTGGTGACCATGCCGCGCAACTGGCGCAGCAAGGCCAAGATCACCGTCGCCTACGAGGCGCCGATCCGCGCGCCGGTGCAGCGCGGCAGCGCCCTGGGGCGCCTGCAGGTGGCGGGCGACGGGGTGCCCGAGATCTCCATGCCGCTGCTGGCCGGTGCCGACGTGCCGCGGCTCAGCCTGCCGGGCCGGGCGCTGGCGGTGCTGGCACATTACGTGGTCGGCGGCTGAGCCGGCCGCCTCACGATCGCGCCAGCGCCGGGTAGCCCCGCTGACCCGCCTTGGCCGGGACGGCGTTAGCGGACCGTCCCTGTCACGGAGCGGTGCATGGCGTCCCTGTTCTCCCAGCTCGGCGATTCGGTCGGCCAACTCGTCACCCAGGTCGCCGGGTCGGCGAGCACCATCGCCGGGACGATCCAGACGCTGATCGGCCAGGCGATCGGCAGCGGCGCGACCAGCCAGCCCCCCGCCCCCGCCAGCGCCCCCTACGGCGCCATCTACGCGTTCGGCGACAGCCTGACCGATGCCGGCAACGTCTACCGGCTGACCCAGGGGCAGGTGCCGGCCGGCCCGCCCTATTCGGACGGGCGCTTCACCAACGGGCCGGTCTGGGTGCAGGACCTGGCGCAGGGCATGGGGCTGCCGACGCTCACCCCGAGCCTCTCCGGCGGCACCGATTTCGCCTATGGCGGCGCGCAGACCGGCACCACGCCGGCCCATACCGCGACCGCGATCGACCTGAACGCCCAGCTTTCCCAGTTCCAGGCGGAGGACCCGCAGCCGGCCGGCAATGCGCTGTATGCCGTCTGGATCGGCACCAACGACGTGCTGTCCGCCCAGGGCGACGTGCTGGCGACGGTCGATGCCGCGGTCGGCAACGAGATGCAGTTCCTGTCCGGCCTTGCCGCCGACGGGGCGCGCAACCTGCTGGTGCTGAACGTGCCCGATCTCGGCATCACCCCGCTGGCGCAGGGCGACGGCCCCGCCGTCGCCGCCGAACTCAGCCTGTCCAGCCGCTACTACGATGCGCTGCTGAACGTCGATCTGCAGGCCTTCGCCGCCGGGCATCCGGACATCAAGGTGACCGCGCTCAACACCTTCGCCCTGCTCGACACCGCGGTCAGGCAGGCGGCTTCGGCCGGCAGCCCCGCCCTGTTCGTCGATGGCGTGCATCCCACCGCCCAGGGCCACGCCATGATCGCCGCCGCCGCGGCGCAGGCGCTGGGGGTGGCGTGACGGCGGCGGCGGCCTGCGGTAACTGACCGGCTGCGTCCCGATCCGCGATCCGAGGGAGCCACCGGAATGACCGGCATCGCCTGGCCGGACGGCAAGCGTGCTGCCGTCAGCTTCACCTTCGACTTCGATGCGGAATCGGTGTGGCTCGCGCTGGATGCCGGCAATGCCGGGCGGCCGGGCACGCTTTCCATCGGCGTCTATGGCGCCCGCGTCGGCGTGCCGCTGCTGCTCGATCTGCTGGCGCGGCACGCAGTGCGGGCGACGTTCTTCGTGGTCGGGCGGAACGTGGAGCTGTATCCCGACCGGGTCGCGGCGATCATCGCCGCCGGCCACGAGGTGGCGGTGCACGGCTACACCCACACCCCGCCCGGCCGCCTGACGCCGGCGGAGGAGGAGGCCGAGCTGGTCCGCGCCCGCACGCTGCTGGAGGGCGCCGGCGCACGGATCGAGGGCTACCGCTCCCCGTCCTGGGATGTCAGCGCGGTGACGCTCGATCTGCTGCAGACGCACGGCTTCCGCTATTCCAGCCAGTTCATGGACGACATCCGGCCGTACCGCCATGCGCGGCACGAGCTGATCGAACTGCCGATCCAGTGGCTGCTGGATGACTGGCCGCATTTCCAGCTCGGCTTCGGGCAGATGCACCGCACCGTACAGACCACCGGCGCGGTCGAAGCGCTGTGGATGGAGGAACTGGACGGCATCGCGGCGCTCGGCGGCCATTGCGTGCTGACCATGCACCCGCAGGTGATCGGCCGGCCGTCCCGCATCGCCATGCTCGACCGGGTGATCGCGCGGGTGAAGCGTGCGGGGGACATCTGGATCGCCACCTGCGCGGAGGTGGCGGCGCTGGCGGCGGCGCAACTGCCGTAGGCTTTCGTTCCCGAATAGGAACAATAAGGGCGCGAGTCATCCCCTGCCCCGGCCGGCGTGCGGACGCGGCGGGCCGCAGGCGCGGGGACGATGCGGGAGCGCCGGGCGGGCGGCGGCGCGGCGGCCGAGGCGGCGCGCGCGGGCCGGGACGGCCGGTGTGCGGACAGGAACCGGGCGGCGGGGAGCTGCGAGCGAGGCGGTCGATTGAGCGGCTGCCTCCCGCTGCGCCGCCGCGGCGGCGGCGAAGGCCGCCACCATCGGCCGCAACCGCCGCCGCAGCATGCCCACCAGCAGCCCGGCCAGAAACGCCCCGGCAAGCTGTGCC
>JAKAZX010000074.1 GCA_021826485.1 Pseudomonadota bacterium
CTGTTCGCCAATCTGCGCCCGGCGACCGTGCTCGACCCGCTGGTGGATGCCAGCACGCTGAAGCCGGAGATCGTGCGCGGCCTCGATCTGATGATCGTGCGCGAAAGCACCGGCGGCATCTATTTCGGCGAGCCGCGCGGGGTGGAGACGCTGCCCGACGGCCGCAAGCGCGGCATCAACACGGAAGTGTACGCAACCGACGAGATCGAGCGCGTCGCCCGCGTCGCCTTCGAGCTGGCGCGCAAGCGGCAGGGCCGCGTGTGCAGCGTGGAGAAGGCGAACGTGATGGAAAGCGGCCTGCTGTGGCGGCAGACCGTGACGGCGCTGCACGCGCGCGACTATGCCGACGTGGCGCTGAGCCACATGTACGCCGACAATTGCGCGATGCAACTGGTGCGCAACCCGCGCCAGTTCGACGTGATCGTCACCACCAACCTGTTCGGCGACCTGCTGTCCGACCTTGCCTCCATGCTGACCGGCAGCCTCGGCATGCTGCCGTCGGCGACGCTGGGCGCGCCGCTGTCGGACGGGCGGCGGCCGGCGCTGTACGAGCCGATCCACGGCAGCGCGCCCGACATCGCCGGCAAGGGCATCGCCAACCCGCTGGCGCAGACGCTGAGCTTCGCGATGCTGCTGCGCTATTCCTTCGGGCTGGAGGACGATGCGGCGCTGATCGAGCGGGCGTGCAGCGACGTGCTGGCGAGCGGCCTGCGCACGCCCGACGTGATGGCGCCCGGCTGCACGCAGGCCGGCACCGCGCAGATGGGCGCCGCCGTGGTCGCCGCCCTGGACCGGCTGGCCGCCTGAACGGGAACCGGCGGCATCGACGCCCATGACGGAGGATGACGGCACGCAGCGTTCCTGACTGCCCCTGCACGGAGGAGGACGGACATGAAGCTTGGCCTGTTCATGATGCCCCTGCACGATCCGAACCGCCCGTACATGGCGGTACTGCGGGAGGACCGGGCGGCGATCCTGCTCGCCGAGGCGCTGGGCTATGACGAAGCCTGGGTCGGCGAACACTATTCCTGCAAGACCGAGCCGATCGCGAGCCCGTTGCAGTTCATGGCGACGCTGGTGCCGGTGACGCAGCGGATCGTGTTCGGCACCGGCGTGCTCAACCTGCCGCAGCACCATCCGGCGCAGATCGCCGGCGATGTCGCGCAGTTCGACCACCTCGCCGAAGGCCGCTTCATCATGGGCGTCGGCCCCGGCGGCCTCGGTTCGGATTTCGAGCTGTTCGAGACGTTCGACAAGGACCGCAGCGCGATGATGGCCGAGAGCGTGGACATCATCCACCGCATCTGGCGCAGCGACCCGCCGTACCGCATTCACGGCACGTTCTGGAACGTGGTGGTCGAGCAGCAGATGCAACTGCATCTGGGCATCGGCCCGATGCTGAAGCCGTATCAGCAGCCGTTCCCGCCGCTCGCGGTCTCGGCGATGAGCCCGAAATCCTCTACCGCCCGGCTGGCCGGGGAGCGGGGATGGGGCCTGATCTCCGCCAATTTCACGCCGAGCAACCAGGTGCTGACGCACTGGCAGGCCTATTGCGAGGGGGCGGAGGCCGCCGGCCGCCGCGCCGACCGCGCCAACTGGCGTGTCGCCCGCAGCATCGTCTGCACCGAAACCGACGCCGAGGCGGAGGAGTACCTCGCCCGCGACACGTGCAGCCCCGGCTGGTACTACGCCTATCTGCGCGACAACCTGCGCACCTACAAGATGACCAAGATCTTCAAGCCCGATCCGCAGATGTCGGATGACGAGCTGACGGTGCCGAACATGCTGCGGATGATGGTGATCTCCGGCAGTCCGCGCCGCGTGCTCGACCGGCTGGTGGCGCTGGTGGACGAGATCGGCTGGTTCGGCACGCTGCTGGTGACGCACAAGGACTGGGACGACGCGGCGCTGCACCGCCGGTCGATGCGGCTGATCGCCGAGCAGGTGGTGCCGCGCCTCAGCCAGCACATGACGGCGCGGCAGGCGGCGGAATAGCCGCCCGCTATGCCACCGCGACGTTCCAGTAAAACAGCGCGGGGGCCGGGATGATGCCGGACAGCCGGTCGCGATAGGCGATCAGGCTGCGGTACTGGCCGAGCGGGATCAGCGTCACGTCGGCGATGATCAGCCGCTCCAGTTCCCGGCCGATCGCCTGCCGCTTCGCGGCATCGGTCTCGGCCGCCCATTCGGCGGCGAGATCGACCGCGCTGCGGTTGCACGGCCAGCCGTACCACGCCTGCTCGCACTGTCCGGCGAAGATGTCGAGCAGCGGGTTGGCGATACCGGTGACGGTGGCGTTGGTGATGAACACGTCCCAGCCGCCCTTGTCGGCCGGCGCCTTCGAGGCGCGGCGCTGGATCAGCGTGCTCCAGTCCATCGCCTGCACATCGACCGCCGCGCCGATGTCGCGCAGCATCTGGGCGGCGACCAGCGCCGGCGGATGCAGCGTCGCGTTGTCGGCGGGGTCGAGCACCACCAGCTTGCGCCCGTCATAGCCGGATTTCGCCAGCAGCGCGCGCGCCGCCGCGGGGTCGTAGGCGGGCCAGCCGAGCGCCTGCATGCCGGGATCGTCGCCGGGCGTGCAGCCATAGGCCGCCGCGCATTCGCGCCAGGGCGTGCCTTCGCCCACCGTCGCCTGCAGGAAATCCGACTGCTTCACCGCCATCTGCACCGCCCGCCGCGCGTCCAGAGAGTCGAACGGCGGATGCAGGTGGTTGAGCAGCATGAACAACTGGTAGCCCAGCGGATCGTCCGGCTCGACCGTCACGCCGGCGGCGCGGCGCAGCAGCGGCACCAGATCGGGTGGCGGCGATTCCAGCAGGTCGAACTCCCCGGCCACCAGCCCGTTCGCCGCCGTCGCGGCATCCGGCGTGTAGATCGATTCCACCCGCCGCACCTTCACCACCTTGCCGCCCGCCGCCTGGCTCGGCGGCTCGCTGCGCGGCACGTAGCCGTCGAATTTCTCGTAGACCACCTTGGCGCCCGGCACCCATTCGCCGGCGACGAAGCGGAACGGGCCGGAGCCAACCACCTCCTTGATCTGCGTGTTGGCGCCGGTCTGTGCCAGCCGCTCCGGCATCATGAAGGGGACGTTGCTGTCGATCTTGCCGAGCGCGTCGATGACGAAGCCGATCCGCCGGAACAGCGTCAGGCGGAAGGTGTGGTCGTCCAGCGGCGCGAGCGTGTCGGTGGCTGCCAGCAGCGCGCGGCCCATGCCGTCCTTGGCGCCCCAGCGGCGGATGGAGGCGACGCAGTCCGCCGCCCGCACCGTGCTGCCGTCGTGCCATTCCAGCCCGGGGCGCAGCCGGATCGTCCAGGTCAGGCCGTCGGCGCTGGTCTCGTACCCCTCGGCCATCTGCGGTTGCGGCCGGTTCGCCGCGTCCAGCGCGAACAGCGTGTCCCACACCATGTAGGCGTGGTTGCGGGTGATGTAGGCGGTGGTCCAGATCGGGTCGAGCACCTGGAGATTGCCGATCGGGACGGAGCGGATCACGTCCCCGGCGGCGGCACGCGCCCCCCGGGTGGCGAACAACGGCGCGGCAGCCGCGGCGGCCAGCAGACCACGGCGCGACAGGCTCATCCTCGCCTCCATCCCGCAATCCGGCATGATCCTAGACAGATGCGCCGGCGAAAGCCAAGCTTCCGCCGCATCGCGCAAGCACGGGGAGCGGCCATGCCCACCACCTGCATCCGCAACGCCGACTGCATCATCGCCTGGGACGCGGCGAACCGCCGCCACGCCTATCTGATGGGCGGCGACCTCGCCTTTGCCGGCGACAGCATCGTCTATGTCGGCCCGCATTTCGCCGGCGCGGCGGAGACGACGATCGACGGGCGCGGGCTGATGGTGATGCCCGGGCTGATCGATATCCACTCCCACCCCAGCACCGAACCTTTTTTCCGCGGCGTGCGGGAGGAGCATGGCGTGCCGGAGATGTTCATGACCGGGCTGTACGAACGCTCGGTCGCGTTCCGGCCCGATCTGGCCGCCCGCAGATGCGGCAAGGAAGTGGCGTATTGCGAGATGCTGCTGACCGGCATCACCACCGTCGCCGACCTCTCGGGCAATGACGAGGGCTGGATGGACACGGCGCTGCGCAGCGGGCTGCGCGTGTTCCTCGCCCCCGGCTACGCATCTTCCGTCTGGACCATGACCAACGGCTGGCAGTTGCAGTTCCGCTGGGACGAGGCGGCCGGCAAGCGCGGCATGGGGGCGGCGCTGGCGCTGGTGGATGAAGCGCGCGCGCACCCGAGCGGCCGGCTCGGCGGCATCGTCTGCCCGGCGCAGATCGACACCTGCACGCCCGAACTGCTGCGCGACAGTTTCGATGCGGCGGCGGAGCGCGACCTGCCGATCACCGTCCACTGCGCGCAGAGCGTGAACGAGTTCAACGAGATGGTGAACCGCCACGGCAAGACGCCGATCCGCTTTGCGCACGACCTCGGCATCCTCGCGCCGCGCACCATCCTGGGCCACGCGATCTTCCTGGACGAACATTCCTGGCTGCACTGGCACACGCGCGATGATCTCGGCCTGCTCGCCGGCAGCGGGACGAGTGTCGCGCACTGCCCGTCGCCGTTCGCGCGCTATGGCCAGACGCTGGAGGATTTCGGCCGCTACGGCCGCGCCGGCGTCAATCTCGGCCTCGGCACCGATGTCGCCCCGCACAACCTGATCGAGGAGATGCGGCTGGCCGCGATCCTCGCCCGCGTGTCGGCGGAGGATATCACCACGACCAGCACCGCCGCGCTGTTCCACGCCGCCACGGTCGGCGGCGCGGCGGCGCTGGGGCGGGCCGATCTGGGGCGGCTGGCTGCGGGGATGAAGGCGGATCTGGTGCTGGTCGATCTGGCCAATCCGTGGATGATGCCGGCGCGCGACCCGCTGCGCTCGCTGGTCTACACGGCGGCGGACCGGGCGGTGCGCGACGTCTATGTGCATGGTGAGCAGGTGGTGGGCGGCGGGCGCGTGCGCACGCTGGATCACGCCGCCGCGCTGGCCGGCGTGGTGGAGGGGCAGCAGCGCATGCTGCGCGATGCGCCGTCGCGCGACTGGGGCGGCCGCAGCGCGGAGCAGATCGTGCCGCTAAGTCTGCCGCCCTGGACGTAGCCACGCGCCGAGCAGCAGCACGGCAACCGCCAGCAGCGTCAGCAGCGTCGCGATCGCCAGCAGCGTCGGGTCGGTTTCGAACCGCACGCTTTCCCACATGCGCTTGGGCAGCGTGGTGGTGGCCGGGCCGCCGACGAAGATCGCCACCACCACCTCGTCGAACGACACGAGGAAGCTGAACACCGCGGCGGCGGCGACGGATTCGCGGATCGCCGGCAGGGTGACATGGCGCAGCGTGCGCCAGAACCCGGCGCCCAGGCTGCGCGCCGCGCGTTCCAGCGACCGGTCGGTGCTGCGCAGCCCCGCGCGCACCAGCACCAGCGCGACCGGCGTCGCCAGCAGCGTGTGGCCGAGCCACAGCGCCAGCGGATGATCCAGCAGATGCGCGCCCGAGAACAGGAAATAGAGACCCAGCGCCAGCACCACGACCGGCACCACCATCGGCGAGATCAGGAACATCTCCAGCGCCGCGCGGCCGCGGAAGCTGCCGCGCGCCAGCCCGATCGCCGCACTGGTGCCGAGCAGCGTGGCGCTGACCGCGACGGACGCGGCCAGCCGCAGGCTGAGCAGCGTCGGGCCGATCCATTGCGGGGAGCCGAGGAAATGCGCGTACCAGTGCAGCGACACGTCGCGCGGCGGGAACGCCATGAAGCTGCTGCTGCCGAGCGAGGTCACCATCACGACCAGGATCGGCGCCACCAGGAACAGCGCGATCAGCCCGCCGAACAGCCACAGCGCCGCGCGCGCCATGCTACTCCGCCCCCGTCACCAGCCGCGGGCCGAGCAGCGCGCCGAACGCCGCGAACAGCACGCCGGCCACCGCCATCAACACGACGCCGAGCATCGCCGCCATCCCCCAGTCCAGGAAATTGGTGATCTCCATGTCGATCATGGTGGCGAGCGTGATCTGCCCCGGCCCGCCGAGCAGCGCGGGGGTGACGTAGAACCCCACCGCCAGCAGGAACACCAGCGCGCCGCCGGCGGCGATGCCGGGCAGGCTGAGCGGCAGGAACACGTGCAGGAAGGCGCGGCGCGGCACCGCGCCCAGGCTGCGCGCGATGCGCAGCACGTTCGGGTCGATCCGCCGCATCGCCGCGACCAGCGGCAGCACCATGAACGGCAGCAGCACATGCACCATGCCGGTCTGCACGCCGGTCATGTTGAACAGCAGCCGCACCGGCCGCGCGATCAGGCCGGCGGCAAGCAGCGCGCGATTGACCAGCCCGTGATTGCCGAGAATGACGATCCAGGCGAAGCTGCGCACCAGGATGCTGGTCCAGAACGGCACCAGCACCAGCAGCATCAGCACGCGCCCCGCCGCCGGTGCGGCGGTGGCGATCAGATAGGCGAGCGGATAGCCGAGCAGCAGGCACAGCGCGGTGCTGAGCAGGCTGATCGACAGCGTGTTGCCGAGCGCATGCAGCAGCGAAGGGTCGCTTGCCATCGCGCGGTAGAATTTCAGCGTCGGCCCGCGGTCGTACAGGCTCCAGCCGACAATGCGAGCCAGCGGATAGAGATAGACGCCGAGATAGAACAGCAGTGCCGGCAGCGTCAGCAGCCCCTCGGCGGATCGCCAGACGCGCGGACGCGGCATCGCCCTGCGTCTAGCCCGCCAGCATCCATTTCGCGAACCGCTCCGCCTGCGCGACGCGCGGCGATTTGCCGTCCGGGCCGGGCGTGCTCCACCACACCACGTTCTGCCAGAACTGTTCCTTGATGTTCTCGGGCGAAGTGTTGAGGTCGCGCGCCTCGGCGGCGCTGAGGAAATCGAACGCGCCGCCGTTGCTCGGGCCGTACGGCACGCGGCGTGCAATCTCCGCCTGCAATTTCGGCTCCAGCGCGGTGTTGACGAATTCCATCGCCATTGCCTTGTTGCGCACGCCCTTCACCAGACACCAGTTGTCGGAGGCGAGCTTGCCGCCGTTGTATTCGACGCCGATCGGCGCCCCGCTGCGCCGTGCGGTGATGCCGCGCGGGCCGATCGTACAGCCCACGCTCGCCTCCCCGGCCGCCAGCAACTGGATCGCCTGCGCATGGGAGGTGTACCATTTGCTGACCATCGGCCGCAGCCGGTCGTACATCTTCCACGCCCGCTCCACGTCCAGCGGATAGAGCTTGTCGAGCGGCACGCCGTCGGCCAGCAGCGCCACTTCCAGTTGCGGCTCGATCCCGCCCTGGAAGTTGAAGGTGCGGCCGCCGGGAAACGCCTTGTCGTCCCACACCTCCGCCCAGTTGCGCGGATGCTTCGCCTCGGGCAGTTGCTCGGTGTTGTAGACGATGTTGAAGGAATAGATGCGTTGGCCGAGCGCGTAGGGCTGCTGCAATTCCTTTGGAATGCGGTCCAGCTTGGCGCGGTCCACGGCACCATAGTCGATCGGTTCCAGCAGATTGTCCTTCACCAGCGCCAGCACCGCGGGGATGTCGGTCATCACCACGTCCCAGCCGATGTTGCCGCTGAGCACCATCGCCTTGACCTTGGCGGTTTCCGGCGGCGCGTCGAACTTCACCGACCAGCCGGTGCGCTTGCTGAATTCCGGCACCACCAGCGCCGTCAGCGCCTCGTCGTACACGCCGCCCCAGCTCACCACGACAAGCTGCCCCTTGTCCGCGCGCGCCGGGCGGACATGCAGGAACGGCGCTGCGAGTGCGGCGGCGCCGCCGGCCTTCAGCAGATCACGGCGTTGCATCGCGGTTCCCCTTTCCATGATGATCGCGGTTCATCCCGGCAGCAGCCGCGCATCGGCGGGATCGAGCGCGATGCCGACCGTCTCCCCCAGCGCGGCGCGTCGGCCGTCGCGCCGGTTCGGCGTCTGCACGGTCAGCAGCAGCCCGCCCGCCACCTCCACGCGATAGCGCGTGCAGTCCCCCACATAGACCAGGCCGCGCACGGTGCCGGCGAAGCCTGCCGGCGCATCCGCAGGGCTGCACAAAGCGAGCTTCTCCGGCCGCACCACCAGCAGCGCCGCGCCGGCCCGCGCCGCGCGATCGGGCAGCGCCAGCCGCACGCCGCCGGCGGCGAACACGCCCGGTTCCGCCACTGCGCCTTCGATCACGTTGGTCTCGCCGATGAACTCGGCGACGAAGCGGCTGTGCGGGCGTTCGTACAGATCCTCGGCGCTGCCCAGTTGCGCGATCCGCCCGCCGTTCATCAGCGCGATGCGGTCGGACATCGCCAGCGCCTCCTCCTGGTCGTGGGTGACGTACAGGATGGTGACGCCGAGCGTCGCATGCATGCGCCGCAGTTCGAACTGCATGTGGCTGCGCAGGTTCTTGTCGAGCGCGCCAAGCGGCTCGTCCATCAGCAGCAGGTCGGGCTCGAACACCAGGGCGCGGGCCAGCGCCACGCGCTGCTGCTGGCCGCCGGACAACTGCCGCGGCAGCCGCGCCCCCAGGCCGTCGAGCTGCACCAGATGCAGCGCCGCCGTCACCTTCCGCGCGATCTCCGGCTTGGCGACGTTGCGCATCTTCAGGGGGAACGCCACGTTCTCCTGCACCGTCATGTGCGGGAACAGCGCGTAGTTCTGGAACACCACGCCGATGTTCCGCCGCTCCGGTGCCAGCGCGGTGACGGAGCGGCCGTTCAGCACCACGTCCCCCGCACTCGGCGGCGTGAAGCCTGCGATCATCATCAGCGTGGTGGTCTTGCCCGAGCCGCTCGGTCCCAGCAGCGTGAGGAACTCGCCCGCCGCCACGTCGAGGTCGAGTGCATCCACCACGCTCGCGCCGGCATACTGCTTGGCCAGCCCGCGCAATGCCAGCGCGGCACCCGCGACGCGGCCGTCCGGCTCGCTCAGGGATCGCCGGCTCATCGGCTCTTGCAGGTCCCGCAGTTTCACTCTGCACGGCAGCATGGACCAATGCCCGGCAGCCGGCAACCGATTTGCCGGCCGCGGATCACGCCTCCGGTTCGGCCGGCCCGTCATCCTGCGCGGTGATGATGCGGCTGAGCAGCGTCGCCGCAATGGTCTGCTCCTGCGGCGCAAGTGCAGCGACCAGCGCACGCTCCGCCGCTGCGTGCGCGGGCATCGCCCGGTCCGCCAGCGCCCGGCCGCGCGCGGTCAGCCGGACGATGGTGCCGCGCCGGTCGGCCGGGTCGTCGCTGCGCCGGATCAGCCCGGCCGCCTCCACCCGGCGCAGCAGGTTGGACAGGCCGCCGGAGGTGAACAGCAGCGTCGCCTGCAACTGCGCGGACGACATGCGGAACGGTGCGCCGGACACCCTGAGCGTCGCCAGCACCGCGTAATCCGGGTAGCGCAGGCCGAACGGCGCCAGCGCCGCATGCACGCGCCGCAGGATGATACCTTGCAGATAGAGGATGCGGCCCACCACCGCCTTGCCGGACCCGTCGATGTCCGGCCGCTCGGCGCGCCACTGCGCCATGCCCCGGCCGACCAGATCATGCTCCGGCAGGGTGGGGCTTGTGCGGCCATTGTCTTTCATGAAAGATATCTAGCGGTGGCCGCGCGCGCCTGGGAAGTCCCTTGCAGCCTGCGCGGCGGGGAGGGTTGGGCCATGCTGCGACGCGAGATTCTGCGCTGGTGCCTGGCGGCCGCGCTGGTGCCGGCCGCGGTGCTGCCGGCACGGGCGGACGATCTGGTGATCGCGACCTTCGGCGGCTCGTTCGCCGAGGCGACCAAGCTGTGCCATATCGGCCCGTTCGAGAAGTCCAGCGGCGCCAAGGCCGACATCCAGCTCGGCAACTCCGTCCAGCTCGCCGCCGCGATCCGCGCCGCCGCCGGGCATTCCGGCTTCGACATCGCCTATATGGACGACAGCCTGGCGACGCAGCTCAACGCCGAACACCTGCTGGAGCCGCTGGACCTGAGCAAGCTCGCCAGCGCGCCGGACGTGGCGAAGCAGGCGTTCGGGCCGGGCAATGCCTATGTCAACTTCATGACCGCGGCGACCGTGATCGCCTACAACCCGGACGAGGTGAAGACGCCGCCCACGTCCTGGGCCGATCTGTTCGACCCGCAATATGCCGGCCGGCTGGCGATCGGCGACATCACCGGCACCTCCGGTCTGCATTTCCTGCTGGCGGTCAACCGCATGCGCGGCGGCACCTATGACAACATGGACCCCGGCTTCGCCGCGCTGAAATCGCTGGTGCCGAACGCGGTGACACTGTACACGCAGGCGGACCAGATCGTCGCGCTGTTCCAGCGCGGAGAAATCGTGATCGCGCCGTGGTACCCCGACCGTGCCGGCTCTGCCATCGATGCCGGCGTGAAGGTCGCGGTCGCCTATCCGAAGGAAGGCGCGGTCGGCATCAAGCCGGTGATGGTGATCCCGAAGGGCGCGTCGCATCCCGATCTGGCGCTGAAATACATCGACACCGTGCTGTCCGAGGCCGGGCAGTCCTGCTTCGCCGAACACAAATACGCCGGGCCGGTGAACCTGAAGGTGAAGCTGTCGGACAAGGTGGCGAAGCTGGTGCCGTACGGCGCCACCTATCAGGCGCTGTGGTATCCCGATCCGACGGAGATCGCGAAGCATCTGCCGGAATGGACGCGCCGCTGGCAGCGCGAGATGGCGCGCTGACGGCGGGCGTGACGGCGTTGCAACTGGCCGGGCTGCGCAAGCAGTACGGCGACAACGTCGTCGTTGCCGGCTTCGATCTGGACGTACGGGCCGGCGAGCTGGTGGCGCTGCTCGGCCCGTCCGGCTGCGGCAAGACGACGGTGCTGCGCATGATCGCGGGACTGGTCGCGCCGAGCGGCGGCGCGGTGCGCATCGAGGGCGCGGATGTCACCGCGCTGCCGCCGCATCGCCGCCGCCTCGGCCTCGTGTTCCAGTCCTACGCACTGTTCCCGCATCTGACGGTCGCCGGCAATGTCGCCTTCGGCCTGCGCCGGCAGGGCGTGCGCGGCGCCGAACTGGCGCAGCGGGTGGCCCGCGCGCTCGATCTCGTGCGGCTCGCAGCACTGGCGGACCGGCTGCCGCGGCAGTTGTCGGGCGGGCAGCAGCAGCGCGTGGCGCTCGCCCGCGCCATCGCCCCGGCGCCGCGCCTGCTGCTGCTGGACGAGCCGCTGTCCAATCTCGACGCCCAGTTGCGCGAGGAGATGCAGATCGAAATCCGCCGCCTGCAGCGCGAGCTCAACATCACCAGCATCTTCGTCACTCACGACCAGCATGGGGCGCTGTCGCTGTCGGACCGCATCTGCCTGATGGATCGCGGCCGGGTGCAGCAGGTCGGCACGCCGCAGGACGTGTATTTCGCCCCCGCCAATGCCTTCGTCGCCGGATTCCTCGGCCGCGCAACCCGGCTGCGCTGCCGGGTGCTGCACGCCGATGCCGGCCGGCTGCATCTGCGGCTTGCCGGCGGCGCGGAAATCGCCGCCACCGGCAGCGCTGCGCCGGGCAGCGAAGTGGAGGTGCTGGTCCGCCACGAGGCGGTGCGGCTCGGCGCTCCCGCCGCCGCCGGCCTGCCCGCGACCGTGCTGCTGCGCGCCTTCGCGGGCGCCCATGCGCAGCTTGTGCTGCGCCTCGACGGCGGGGAGGAGCTGGTGGCCGAGGCGGATGCCGCGGCGCCGGATGCCGGCGCGCGCGTCACCGTCGCGATCGACCCGCGCTTCGCCTTCGTGGCCGCGCCGTGATCGGCCCGCGCGCCGCTGGCCCGTTGCTCGCCGCCCCGCTGCTGCTGCTGCTGGTGCTGGTGTTCGCCGCACCGGTCGCGCTGATGCTGCCGGTCAGCCTGCATCCCTACGTGCCGGGCAGCGGCATCCAGCCGGGCTGGACGCTCGCCAACTACACCGAGATTTTCACCGATCCCTATTACGCCGAGACGATGGGCCGCACGCTGCGCCTGGGCCTCACCGTCACGCTCGCCTGCCTGCTGCTCGGGCTGCCGCTGGCGCTGGTGCTGGCGCGGCTGCGCGGCGCGGCGCGCGGGCTGGTCACGCTGCTGGTGATGTTTCCGCTGCTGCTCAATCTGGTCGTGCGCTGCTTCGGCTGGGTGGCGCTGCTGGCCAATCGCGGGCTGGTCAACAACGCGCTGCGCGACCTGCACCTGATCGGCCGGCCGCTGCGCATGATGTTCAACCTGACCGGGCTGACCATCGGCATGACGCATCTCTATCTGCCGTTCATGGTGCTGATGCTGGTCGCCGCCCTGCGC
>JAKAZX010000075.1 GCA_021826485.1 Pseudomonadota bacterium
GAAATCGTAATGGCCGAGCCAGGCGGCGATGCGCGCGCCGGCCACGTCCGGCCGCTCCGCGAGCGGTGCGTTGCCGGCGCCGCCCATCCATTCCTGCACCAGCGCGCGCGCCCGCATCCGCGCCGCGTCGGTGCCGAGTGCCCGCAGGTCGCGCAGCCAGGTGAAGCCGTGGGCGTAGGCGCGCAGCAGGTCCGACCCGGCGAAATCGGCGAAGCCGCCGGGCCGCAGCAGGCCGATGCTGCCGGCCAGTTCCAGCTCCCCCTTCAGCAGCGCGGCGCCGCGTGCCGGATCGCCCGGCCAGGGGTCGCGCACCGGCAGCGCCGGGGCGTCGGGCACCCGCGTCATGCGCAGCGAGGGCAGGCGCGCCAAGGTGCGGCGCGCGTCGCGCATCCAGCGGTTGGGATCGAGCGCCATCACCGCCCGGCCCCGCGCAGCGCCGCGATGGCGGCGGCATAGTCGGGGGCGCCGAACACGGCGCTGCCGGCCACCAGCACGTCGGCGCCGGCGGCCAGGATGTCGGCAGCGGTCTGCCGGCTGACGCCGCCATCGACGGACAGTCGCACCGGCCGGCCGCACCCGGCGATGCGCCGCCGCACCTCGGCGATCTTGCCCAACTGGCTGTGGATGAATGCCTGCCCGCCGAACCCCGGATTGACCCCCATCACCAGCACCACATCGACGAGGTCGAGCACATAGTCGAGCGCCGCGACCGGGGTCGCCGGATCGAGCACCACGCCCGGCTTGCGCCCGAGCGCGCGGATCGCCTGGAGGGAGCGGTGCAGATGCGGCCCGGATTCCGGATGGATCAGGATATGGTCCGCCCCGGCCTCGGCGAAGGCGGCCAGGAACGGATCGGCCGGCGCGATCATCAGATGCACGTCGAACGGCAGCGCCGCGTGGCGGCGGAGTGCCGCGACCAGCGACGGGCCGAAGGTGATATTGGGCACGAAATGCCCGTCCATCACGTCCAGATGCAGCCAGTCGGCGCCGGCCGCCGCCACCGCAGCGACTTCCTCCCCCAGACGGGCGAAGTCGGCGGCCAGCAGGCTCGGGGCGATCAGGGGGGGGTGCGCGGCAGACTGAGCCATGCGCTCGGTTCTAGACGCCGGACTCCGCGGCGCACAAGGATCAGGCACGAATGAAACGCGCGAGGAAGAATCCGTCCATCCCGCCGCGCTCCGGCCACAGCGCGGGGGTGGTGCGGACATGGCCCGCGGCGGTGATCGCCTGTCCAAGTCCCGGCAGTTCCGCCTCCTGCACCGGATCGGGGCGCAGGTCCAGGCGCGAGGATGCGGCGGCGGCGCGCTGCTCCCCCTCCTCCGGTTGCAGGGAGCAGACGGCGTAGAGCAGCCGCCCGCCGGGGCGCAGCATGGCGCAGGCGGCGTCCAGCAGCCGGTCCTGCTGGGCGGCCAGAGCCGGCACGTCGCGCGGGCGCTTCAGATGCGGGATGTCGGGATGGCGGCGGATCGTGCCGGTGGCGCTGCATGGCGCATCCAGCAGCACCGAATCCGCCGGCCGGGCCGGCCGCCAGGTGAGCGCATCGGCGGCGACCAGCTCGGCCGGCAGGCGCAGCCGCGCGAGGTTCCGGCGCAGCCGTTCCAGCCGCGCCGGGTCGCGCTCCACCGCCGTCACCGCCGCCCCGGCGGCCGCCAGTTGCGCCGTCTTGCCGCCGGGGGCGGCGCACAGATCGACCACGTGCTGGCCGGGCGCCGGCGCCAGCAGCCGCGCCGCCAGCGCCGCGGCGGCGTCCTGCACCCAGAACCCGCCCTCGGCGAAGCCGGGCAGCTCGGGCACACGGGTGCCGGCCGGATAGCGCCAGGAGCCGGTCGGCAGCCCCTCCCCGCCCGGCGGCGGCACCACCCCCGGCGCCAGGGTCAGATCGAGCGGCGCTTCCTGCTGGTGCGCCTCGGCGATCGCCCGCGCCTCCGTCCCCCAGGCCGCCCACAGCCAGGCGGGCGTGTCGAGTCGCGGCCCGTCGAGCGCGGCCAGCAGGTCGGGACCGCCGGCCGCCACCCGGCGCAGCACGGCGTTCACCAGGCCCGCGAACTTGGCGAGGCCGCGCTCGCGGGCGAGCGAGACGGCGGTGGCGACGGCGGCATGGGCGGGCGTGCCGAGCAGCAGCAGCCCAGCCGCCCCGAGCCGCAGCACGTGGCGCACCGGCGGCGGCGGCGCCTTCGCCAGGAACGGCTCCAGCGCGGCATCCAGGGACCCCAGGCGCCGCAGCACCGCGGCGGTGAGCCGGTGCGCCGCGGCGCGGTCCCGCGGGTCGAGCGGGGGCAGCGCGTCCAGCGCCTCCTCCAGCGGCCGGTGCCGGTCGAGCACCGCGGCGATCAGGGTGAAGGCGGCGTCACGCGTGGGGTCTTGCATCGCGGCCGCAGGTGTCATCGAACTGTCATGGAACTGCAACACGTCCGTCGTGGCTCTCCCCTAGGTTACGCCGCGCCGGGGTCCGGCACATCAGGAGGACGCATGAGGTTCACGCGGGGAATGCTGGCGATCGCGGTCGCCGGCCTGATCGGCGTCGCGCAGTCGCCGGCACGGGCGCAGCAGATCACGGGCGCCGGATCGACCTTCGTCTATCCGGTGCTGTCCAAATGGTCCGCCGAATACGCGCGCCAGGGCAGCGTCAAGATCAACTACCAGTCGATCGGCTCGGGCGGCGGGATCGCGCAGATCAAGGCGGCGACCGTGGATTTCGGGGCGTCCGACGCGCCGCTGAAGCCCGACGACCTCCAGGCCGCCGGCCTCGCCCAGTTCCCGGTGGTGATCGGCGGCGTGGTGCCGGTGGTCAACATCGCGGGCGTCGCCCCCGGCGAATTGCGGCTGGACGGGCCGGTGCTGGCCGACATCTTCCTGGGCAAGATCAAGTCCTGGGACGACACGGCGATCGCCGCGCTGAACCCCGGCCGCACCCTGCCGGCCCAGCGCATCAGCGTGGTGCACCGTTCGGACGGGTCCGGCACCACGTTCAACTTCGTGGACTACCTGTCCAAGGTCAGCCCGGACTGGAAGGCGAAGGTCGGCGAAGGCACCTCCGTCGCATGGCCGACCGGCGTGGGCGGCAAGGGCAACGAGGGCGTCGCCGCCTATGTCGAGCGGCTCAAGGGCGCGATCGGCTATGTCGAATACGCCTATGTGGTGCAGAACAAGATGACCTACACGCTGCTGCGCAATGCAGCCGGCCAGTTCGTGCGGCCGTCCCCGGAAAGCTTCCAGGCGGCGGCGGCGAGTGCCGACTGGCAGCACGCGCAGGACTTCTCCCTGGTGATGACCGACGCGCCGGGGGCGCAGGCGTATCCGCTCGCCGCGACGACGTTCATCCTGATGTACAAACAGCCCAAGGATGCGGCGCGCGCCAGGGCGGCGCTGGACTTCTTCCGGTTCGCGCTGGAAAAGGGCCAGGACACGGCGAAAAGCCTGGATTACGTGCCGTTCCCGGACCCCGTCGTGACGCAGATCGAAGCCTACTGGCAGGCCAACATCCACACGCAGTGATCGCTCGCCCACCGACCAGACGCATCCGGGCCACGTGATGTCCGCCACCGCGCATGCCGCCGCCCCGCCCAGCCCGTCCCGCCGCCGCACCCGCGGCGGGACGGGGGATATGGCGTTCCGCCTGCTGGCCGCGGGCGCCGCGCTGCTGGTACTGGTGCTGCTGGGGCTGACGGCGCTGTCCATGCTGTGGGGCGGCTGGCCGGCGTTCCGCACCTTCGGGCTGCATTTCTTCATCGGCACGGAATGGGACCCGGTCGCCAAGCGCTTCGCGGCGCTGGTGCCGATCTACGGCACGCTGGTCACTGCCGCGATCGCCATGCTGATCGCCGTGCCGGTGAGCTTCGGCATCGCGGTATTCCTGACGGAAGTTTCCCCGCGCTGGCTGCGCGGGCCGGTGGCCGCGGCGATCGAGCTGCTGGCCGGCGTGCCCTCCATCATCTACGGCATGTGGGGGCTGTTCGTGTTCGTCCCCTTCATGGCCGACCATGTCGATCCCTGGATCGACGGCACGCTGGGCGGGCTGCCGCTGATCGGGCCGCTGTTCGCCGGGCCGCCGATGGGCATCGGCATGCTGACGGCGGGAATCATCCTGGCGATCATGGTGGTGCCGTTCATCAGCGCGGTGATGCGCGACGTGTTCGCCCTGGTGCCGCCGCCGCTGCGCGAATCCGCCTTCGCGCTCGGCGCGACCCGCTGGGAAGTGGTGCGCAAGGTGGTGCTGCCGTACACCCGCACCGCCGTCGTCGGCGGCATCTTCCTCGGCCTCGGCCGCGCGCTGGGGGAGACGATGGCCGTCACCTTCGTGCTCGGCAATGCGCATGATTTCAGCATCTCCCTGCTGGCGCCCGGCAACTCCATCGCCGCGGCGATCGCCAACGAGTTCACCGAGGCGGATTCGGAAATCTACCGCTCATCGCTGATCGCGCTCGGCTTCCTGCTGTTCGTGGTGACGTTCATCGTGCTGGCGGCGGCGCGGCTGATGCTGGCGCGCATGGCGCGGCAGGCGGGGCGCTGAACGATGCCGGTCTCCCGCGCGCTGCACCGCCGCCGCCGCATCGTCAACCTGCTGGGGCTGACGGTCGCGACGCTTGCCACCCTGTTCGGGCTGGTCTGGCTGGTCTGGATCCTGGGCGTCACGCTGGCCAACGGCATCGGCGCGGTGGATGCCAAGCTGTTCACGGAAATGACGCCGCCGCCCGGCGAATCCGGCGGCCTGCTGAACGCGATCGTCGGCAGCGCCATCGAGATCGCGCTGGGCGTCCTGTTCGGCACGCCGGTCGGCGTGATGGCGGGCACCTGGCTTGCCGAATATGCGCAGGTCCGCGCGCTGGCCGGCACCATCCGCTTCCTCAACGATATCCTGCTGTCGGCGCCGTCGATCGTCATCGGCCTGTTCGTCTATGCGCTGGTGGTGCGGCCGAGCGGCCATTTCTCCGGCTGGGCGGGGGGCGTGGCGCTGGCGCTGGTGCTGCTGCCGGTGGTGGTGCGCACCAGCGACGAGACCATGCGGCTGGTGCCGGCGACGATGCGCGAGGCGGCGCTGGCGCTGGGCGCGCCGAAATGGCGGATGGTGACGCAGGTGATCTGGCCGGCCGCGCGCACCGGCATCTCCACCGGCATCCTGCTGGCGATCGCGCGCATCTCGGGCGAGACGGCGCCGCTGCTGTTCACCGCGCTGAACAACCAGTACTGGACCGTCAACCCGGCCGATCCGATCGCCAACATTCCGGTGGTGATCTTCCAGTTCGCGCTCAGTCCCTATGACCAGTGGCACCGGCTAGCCTGGGCCGGGGCGCTGCTGATGACGGTGGTGGTGCTGGCGCTCAGCGTCGGTGCCCGCGCAGCCCTGCGGCGGAGTCGATGAACGGAGGCATCATGGCCGACGGCGAAACCAGACCCGGCGAGGCCGCGCACGACGCCCGCGCCGAGGGCAGCGGCGCGGCGCAGGTCGAAATCCGCAACCTGGAATTCTTCTACGGCGCGACGCGGGCGCTGAAGGGGATCACCCTCGACATGCCGGCCCGCCAGGTGACGGCGCTGATCGGCCCGTCCGGCTGCGGCAAATCGACGCTGCTGCGCGTGCTCAACCGCATGTACGACCTCTATCCCGGCCAGCGCGCGACCGGGGAAGTGCTGCTGGACGGCATCAACATCCTGGACGCGGCGATCGACCTGAACGAGCTGCGCAGCCGCGTCGGCATGGTGTTCCAGAAGCCGACGCCGTTCCCGATGTCGATCTACGACAACATCGCCTTCGGCGTGAAGCTGCACGAACGCCTCAGCCGCTCGCAGATGGACGAGCGCGTCGAATGGTCGCTCACCCGCGCCGCATTGTGGGAGGAGGTGAAGGACCGGCTGTCGTCCTCCTCGATGGGCCTGTCCGGCGGGCAGCAGCAGCGGCTGTGCATCGCCCGCACCATCGCGGTGCGGCCCGAGGTGATCCTGCTGGACGAGCCGACCAGCGCGCTCGATCCCATCAGCACGCTCAGGATCGAGGAGCTGATCGACGAGCTGAAGCGCGATTTCACCATCGCCATCGTCACCCACAACATGCAGCAGGCGGCGCGCTGCGCCGACCAGGTGGCGCTGTTCTATCTCGGCGAACTGGTCGAGATCGGCAGCGCGACGCAGATGTTCACCGCGCCGCGCGAGCGGCGGACGCAGGACTACATCACCGGGCGGTTCGGTTAACCCGCCCCCGGCCCAGGAGACACGCGATGCCGGAAACTGCCGAACACATCGTCAAGAGCTTCGAGCAGGAGCTGAACCGCCTGCGCTCCCTCATCACCGAGATGGGCGGCATGGTGGAGAGCGAGGTGGCGCTGGCCACCCAGGCGGTGCTGGAGCACGACGACGACGCCGCCGCCGGAGTGGTGGAGGCGGACCCGAAGGTCGATGCGCTGGAACAGCAGGTGCAGCAGTTCGTCATCCGCCTGCTGGCGCTGCGCCAGCCGATGGCGCAGGACCTGCGGCTGATCGTCGCCTGCCTGCGCATCACCGGCGATCTGGAACGCATCGGCGACTACGCCGCCAACGTCGCCAAGCGCAGCCTCGTGCTGGGCCAGTTCAACCTCGGCATCGCGCTCACCGGGCTCGCCAACATGGGCCGTCTGGTACAGCGGAACCTCAAGGCGGTGATCGACGCGATCGGCGACAGCGATGCCGACGCGGCGGTGGAGGTGTGGCGGTCCGACGAGGAGGTGGACGGCATCTACAATGCGCTGTTCCGGGAACTCATCACCTATATGATGGAGGACCCGCGCAACATCACACCCTGCACGCATCTGCTGTTCATCGCCAAGAACCTCGAACGCATCGGCGACCACGCGACCAACATCGCCGAGACGCTGTACTACGCCGTGAAGGGCGAGCCGCTGACCGGGACCCGCCCGAAGGGCGACACCTCCGCCTATGCGGTGGTGCGCCCGCCCGAGAGCTGAATTCAGGGAGACGACGATGCCCGACACCGTCTCGATGCTGTCCCGCCCGCTGGTGCTGGTGGTGGAGGACGAGGCCGCGCTGGCGACAATGCTGCGCTACAACCTGGAAAAGCAGGGCTTCCGCGTCGAGGAAGCCGCCGACGGCCAGGAGGCGCTGAACCGCGTCAGCGAAACGCAGCCGGACATCGTGCTGCTGGACTGGATGCTGCCCGCCCTGTCCGGCATCGAGGTGTGCCGCCAGTTGCGCCGGCGCAGCGCCACCCGCGACCTGCCGGTCATCATGGTGACGGCGCGCACCGAGGACCAGGACACGGTGCGCGGCCTGAACACCGGCGCCGACGACTACATCACCAAGCCGTTCAGCGTCGATGCGCTGATCGCGCGCATGCGCGCGCTGCTGCGCCGGGCGAACGCGGTGCCGGCCAAGGCGCGGCTGGCGTTCCATGACATCACCATGGACCTCGCCGCGCACCGGGTGCAGCGCAACGACCGGCCGATCCATCTCGGCCCGACCGAGTTCCGGCTGCTGGAATTCTTCCTCCAGCATCCGCGCCGCGTATTCACGCGCGAGGAGCTGCTGGACGCCGTGTGGGGCCGCGACATCCATGTCGAACCGCGCACCGTGGACGTGCATATCCGCCGGCTGCGCAAGGCGATCAACGGCCCGAACGAGCTGGACGTGGTGCGCACGGTGCGCGCCGCCGGCTACGCGCTGGATACCGAGGCGCGATAGCCGCGCGGTCAGCCGCCCTCCTCCATCACCATCGACGGCGGCAGGGCGGCGAGCAGGGCGGCCAGCAGCACCAGCAGCAGGCCGACCGCCGCCTCCGTCAGCACGCTGCGCACCAGCGCCCGGGTGCTTGCCGCGCCACCGCTGCCCAGGGGCGGCAGCAGCCGGAAGCGGTTGCGCAGCGCGAACCCCAGCAGCACCCCGAACAGCGCCAGCTTGGCCAGCGCCGTCCAGCCGTAATCGGTGACCGCCAGCGCCCGCGCGCTGCCGACCATCACCGTGCCCTGATAGGCGGCGGTGACCGCCAGCACCAGCACGCACCCCATCGCCAGGCGGGAGAACCGGCGCGTCAGCGCGGCCGCCGGCGTGACCGGCAGGCCGCGCAGCGCCAGCGCGAACGGCAGCAGCCCGCCGAGCCAGGCGGCGCCGGCCAGCAGGTGCAGCAGGTCGGATGCGGTGAGCGGACCGAGCCTGCCCTCCATCGCGTAGCCGTGCAGATGCAGCACCTGCAAGCCGGTCACCGCTGCGCACAGCAGCAGGCACGGCCAGCCGCCGCCGCGCCGGGCGAGACCGCGGGCAAGCGCGAGGGCGAGCCATTGCGCGGCCAGCACGCGGCCGAACAGGGTCACCCGCAGCACCATCGGGGCCAGCCAGACAGCGCCGGCGATGTTCCGCGCCTGCACGATCAGCAGCACGGGCGCGGCCAGCAGCGCGATATCGAGGCTCACCGACAGCACCCGCCGCGACGGGCGGAACAGCACCCCGAACAGCGCGGCCCCGGTGGCCGACAGCAGCGCCGCCAGGAAGACGAAGCCGGCCGCGACGGTCAGCAGGCTCAGGGGGCGACCGTGAAGCTGAAATGCCCCTCGGTCTTGTGGGTATCGACCGACACGGCATGCCAGGTCACGGTATAGACGCCCGGCGGCAGCGGCCCGAGCGGCAGGCGCAGCCGCCGCGCGTCGTGCGGATCGCCGGACGGGCTGCCCACCGGCATCGCCCGGCCGGCGGCGTCGGTCACGGCCACGCGGCAGAGCGCGGGTTCGACCGCTTCGGAAAAACTCAGCGACACTTGCTTCGGCGCACCGGCAACGGTGCTGCCGGTGGCCGGGTCGGACGCGCGCAGCAGCGCATGGGCGAAGCCAGGCACGGCCGGCGCGACGCTGAGGGCGAGCGTTGCCGCGATGGTCAGGAAAAGGCGGGACATGGCAGCGGCGCCGCAAAGTGTCCGGACGGCATAATGGCCCTGTGGCGCCACGTCCAGCCGCCCGGCCGGCGCATGGCAGCCGAATGTGGCGGGCGCGCAGGAACCGGCGTAAGTCGGTTGGAATGGACGCCGAAGCCGCCCCTGCCCCGCCGACCACCCATCCCGACGGGCTGCCCAACTACAGCCACGCCCAGATCATCCGCGTCATCACGGGCATCCTGCTGTGCATCCTGCTGGCGGCGATCGACCAGACGGTGGTGGTGCCGGCGGTGCCCGCGATCGCCGCCGAACTGCACGGGTTCAGCCATCTCGCCTGGATCGTGTCGGCCTATCTGCTGACCTCCACCTCCGCGACGCCGATCTACGGACGGCTGTCGGACATCTACGGCCGGCGCGCGCTGCTGCTGCCGGGGATCGTGATCTTCATCATCGCCTCCGGCCTGTGCGGCGCGGCACAGACGCTGTGGCAACTCATCGCCTTCCGCGCGCTGCAGGGCGTGGGCGGCGGCGGGCTGATGGCCATGGCGCAGGCGGCGATCGCCGACGTGGTGGCTCCGCGGGAGCGCGGCAAATACCAGGCCTACATGGCCGGCACCTGGGGGGTGGCGAGCGTCGCCGGCCCGATCCTGGGCGGCTGGATGACGGACCAGCTTTCCTGGCGCTGGATCTTCTGGATCAACCTGCCGATCGGCGTCGCCGCGTTCGTCCTCAGCAACCGGGCACTGAAGCTGCTGCCGGTGCGGCGGCTCACGGTGCGCATCGACTATGCCGGCGCGGCGCTGCTGACCGCCTGCGTCACCGCGATCCTGCTGGTGATGTCCTGGGGCGGCAACGAATATCCCTGGACCTCGGCGCCGGTGCTCGCCACCGCCGCGGCGGCGGTGGTGCTGCTGGGGCTGCTGATGTGGCGCGAGCACGCCGCCGCCGACCCGCTGGTGCCGCCGCGGCTGTTCGGCAATTCGGTGTTCAGCCGCGGCGTGCTGATCGCGGCGCTGACCGCCGGGTCGATGTTCGGCGGCACCTTTCTGCTGCCGCTGTTCTTCCAGTTGCTGCACGGCGCCGACGCGTCTTCCTCCGGCACGCTGATCGTGCCGTTCCTCGCCTCCAACGTGGTCGGCGCCTATGTCTCGGGGCAGTTGGCGCGCCGGCTCGGCCGCGCCAAGCCGATCCTGCTCGGCGGCCTCGCCATGGCGGCGGCGGGGTTCTTCCTGCTGGCGCTGCTGGGCGCGCAGACCGGCCATCTGCGGTCGATGATCGCGATGCTGGTGGTCGGGTTCGGCATCGGCATCGTCAGCCCGGCGAGCCTGGTGATGGTGCAGAACGCGGCCGACCGGCGGGACGTGGGGGTGGTGACCGGCACGCTGCTGTTCCTGCGCGCCATGGGCGCGGCGCTGGGCAGCACGCTGGTCGGCGCGCTGCTGTCCGGCCGCTTCGCGGAGGGGCTGGCGGCGCGCGGCGTGACCACGCCGATCGACCTCGGCGCGCTGCGCCAGCACGTGGCGCTGGCACTGCCGCCGGCGACAAGGCAGGCGGCGGAGGCGGCGCTGGTCGGCGCCTTCCACCTGAGCTTCCTGGTCTGCGCGGGCCTTGCCGCGGCGGCGTTGGCGATCGGCCTCTGGCTGCGCGATCTGCCGCTGAAATCCAGCGCCGCGCGCTGACCCGCCCGCAGGCGGCGGCTCAGAACGCCACCTTGTCCCCGCCCTTCAGTTGCAGGATGTCCCGCGCCTCGTCCGGCGTCGCGACCTCCAGCCCCAGCCCTTCGATGATCTGCCGCGCGAGGCGCACCTGCTGGGCGTTCGACTCGGCGAGCTTGCCGGGACCCGCCCACAGACTGTCCTCCAGCCCCACGCGGACATTGCCGCCCATCGCCGCCGCCATCGCCGCCACCGGCAACTGGTTGCGCCCGGCGCCCAGCACCGACCATTTGTACTGCGCGCCGAACAGCCGGTCCGCGGTGCGCTTCATGTGCGCGACATCCTCGGGATGCGCGCCGATGCCGCCGAGGATGCCGAACACCGTCTGCACGAACAGCGGCGGCTTCACCAGGCCGCGATCGAGGAAATGCGCGAGGTTGTACAGGTGCGACGTATCGTAGCACTCGAACTCGAACCGCGTGCCGGCATCGCCCAGCGTGCGCAGCACGAATTCGATGTCCTTGAAGGTGTTGCGGAACACCAGATCGCGGGAGGCTTCCAGCGCCGCCGGCTCCCAGTCGTGCTTCCATTCCTGGTAGCGGCCAAGCATCGGGAACAGGCCGAAATTCATCGAGCCCATGTTGAGCGAGGCCACCTCCGGCTTGAACACCGCGGCCGGCCGCACCCGCTCGTCCACCGTCATGAACGGCGCGCCGCCGGTGGTCAGGTTCACCACCGCATTGGTCTGCTGCTTGATGCGCGGCAGGAAGCGGGCGAACGCCTCGGGTGACTGGTCGGGCTTGCCGGTTTCGGGGTCGCGGGCGTGCAGATGCACGATCGCCGCCCCCGCCTCCGCCGCACCGACCGCGCCGGCGGCGATCTCCTCGGGCGTCACCGGCAGATGCGGCGACATCGTCGGCGTGTGGATCGCGCCCGTCACAGCGCAGGTGATGATGACTTTCTTGCTGCTGGCCACGTTGCTGTTCCCCGTTACGATCCGATTTCCCGCGCCGCCCGCCGCTTGTGCGCGGCCAGTGCCATCAGCCGGCGGTCGCGCCACGCCTGCCGCTCGGCCAGCTTGCCGGCCGGCAGCTTCTGCCGCCGTTCCCCCTCCACCTGCGGCAGCACCTTGGCCCAGTCGGGATGCTGCTGCATCGACGGGTTCAGCCGGCGATAGATCTGCTCGTAGCGCTCGACATAGTCGCGCACGCCGCCGGGGGCGTTCAGGTCGATCGTCTCGAACGGCCCCATGAAGCTCCAGCGCAGCGCCAGCCCCTCGCGCAGGCCGATATCCACGTCCTCGATGCTGGCATAGCCGCCGGCGACCAGACGGAACGCCTCCTCCAGCAAGGCGCCCTGGAGGCGGTTCATCACGAACCCGTCCAGTTCCCGCTTCATCACGATCGGCGCGTGGCCGGCATCGCGCAGGAAGGCGGCGGTGCGGCTGACCACCTCGGCATCCGTCCAGGGCGCCGGCACCACCTCGGCGGCGGGGATCACATAGGGCGGGTTGAGCGGATGCACGACGAGGCAGCGGCGCCGTCCGGCCAGCGCCTCGGTGAACAGCGACGGCAGGATCGCCGAAGTGGAACTGGCCAGCACCGCATGGGGTGGGGCCGCGGCATCCAGCCGGGCGAAGATCGCGCGCTTCACCGCCACGTCCTCGAAGGTGTTTTCCTGCACATGATCGACGCCGTCCAGCGCCGC
>JAKAZX010000076.1 GCA_021826485.1 Pseudomonadota bacterium
ACAGGCGGACGCGGGCCTTCTAGGGCCTTGGGGGGCGCACGGCAACCCGTTTCAGCGGGCGAGGCCGGTGCGGGCCATTACCCTGCCGGTGCGCAGGTCCAGGACCACCACGCGGTCGGGGCCGCCGCCCTGCAACTGCACCGCCAGCCGGTCGGACGCGGTGGCGACGCCGGCGATATGGGTGCCGGCGGGCTCGTCCAGCGTCGCCGCGATCGCGGTGGTGGCGCCGGGGGTGGCCATGCGGTGGATCAGCGTCACCACGATCACCGTGACCCCGGCGATGATCAGCAGGCCCATCGCCACCACCGCCGCCTTCAGCGCCGCCATCCCGCCACCGCCCATCCTGCCCCCCTGTGCCGCCATCGTCTGTCCGGCCCTCGCCGTTGCCGCTGTTCCGCGCTACCCGCTTGGCATGGACACGCCCCGCCTGCACCGGGTCGCCGCCGGGCCGGAGGCCGCCGGCCAGCGCACCGACCGATTCCTTGCCGACGCCATCGGCACATTGTCCCGCTCCCGGGTCAAGGCGCTGATGGAGGCGGGCCAGGTGCTGCGGGACGGGCTGGCGCTGCGCGAGCCGGCCGAGCCGGTGCGCGCCGGCGCCGCCTATACCCTGACCGAACCGCCCCCCGCCCCGGCCACCCCGGCGCCGCAGCCGATGGCGCTGCCGATCCTGTACGAGGACGCCGACCTGCTGGTGCTGGACAAGCCGGCCGGACTGGTCGTTCACCCCGCGCCGGGCAACGCGGACGGCACGCTGGTCAATGCGCTGCTGGCGCATTGCGGGGATGCGCTGCCAGGCATCGGCGGGGAACGGCGGCCGGGCATCGTCCACCGGCTGGACAAGGACACCAGCGGCGTCATGGTGGTCGCCAAGTCGCAGGCGGCGCTCGCCGCCTTGTCCGCCGCCTTCGCGGCGCGCGACCTCGACCGCGCCTATCTGGCGCTGGTCTGGGGCGTGCCGGCGCCGGCCGCCGGCAGCATCGAGGGTGCGATCGGCCGCGACCCGCGGGAGCGCAAGCGCATGGCGGTGGTCGCGCGGGGCGGCAAGCCGGCGCTGACGCACTACCGCACCCGCGCCGCCCACGCGCCGGCGGCGTCCCTGCTGGAATGCAGGCTCGCCACCGGCCGCACCCATCAGATCCGCGTCCACCTCGCCAGCCGCGGCCATCCGGTGGTGGGTGACCCGGTCTATCTGCGGCGCATCCCCGCCGCCGCCCGCACCCTGCCGGAGGCGCTGCGCCGGACGCTGCTGGACTTCCCGCGGCAGGCGCTGCACGCGGCCCGGCTCGGCTTCGCCCACCCCCGCACCGGCGCGCCGCTCAGCTTCGAAACGCCGCCGCCGGCGGACATGCAGGCACTGCTGGCGGCACTCGGCATGGCGCAAACTTAATCCGGACTTCATCGGTCCCCATTTGACGGCACTCCGCTACCGCCATATAAGGGGGTCGATCGAACCGGGGCGCGCTGGCTGCGCCCCAACCTGACGGATCGGCGCTGGGTCGCCTTGCCTCTGGGGCCGTCGCCCGTTCCGCGCACTGTCATCCCGCACGTCCCGCCCCGTTTCAGGAGGGGCGGCGTGAAACCGGCCGGCCGCATGCGCCGTAGAGGGCATGTCGTCCGTCGAGCCGACGAAAGGATCCTGCCGTGGCCTCTGCCGTCATCAATGTCGCCCCCGAAGGGAACCTGACGCGGTACCTTCAGGAAATCCGCAAGTTCCCGATGCTGACGGCCGAGGAGGAGCTGGAGCTCTCCCGCCGCTGGCGCGACAACCAGGATATGGACGCCGCCCACAAGCTGGTCACCTCGCATCTGCGCCTCGTCGCCAAGATCGCCATGGGCTATCGCGGCTACGGCCTGCCGGTCGGCGAGCTGATCAGCGAGGGCAACGTGGGCATGATGCAGGCGGTCAAGCGGTTCGATCCGGACCGCGGCTTCCGCCTTGCCACCTATGCCATGTGGTGGATCAGGGCGGCGATCCAGGAATACATCCTGCACTCCTGGTCGCTGGTGAAGATGGGCACCACCGCCGCACAGAAGAAGCTGTTCTTCAACCTGCGCCGGCTGAAGGGCCAGATGCAGGCGATCGACGACGGCGACCTGCAGCCCGAACAGGTGGCCAAGATCGCCCACGCGCTGGACGTGCCCGAACAGGACGTGATCAGCATGAACCGGCGCCTGACCGCGCCCGATCACAGCCTGAACGCTCCCGTGCGCAGCGACAGCGAGGGCGAGTGGCAGGACTGGCTGGTGGATGAGACGGAAAGCCAGGAAACCGCCATCGCCGAGCGCGAGGAACTGACCGGGCGCAAGGCGCTGCTGAACGGCGCGCTGAAGACGCTGAACGAGCGCGAGCGGCACATCCTGATCGAGCGGCGGCTGAAGGACAATCCGACGACGCTGGAAGACCTGTCGCAGCAATACGGCATCTCGCGCGAGCGGGTGCGCCAGATCGAGGTGCGAGCGTTCGAGAAGCTGCAGAAGGCGATGCACGCCCAGGTCGCCGAACGGCGGCGGGCGGCGGCGCAGGCCGGCCAGGCGCACGCGGCGGCCTGAGGCCGGCGGCTCCCGACCCGCCCGGCGCGGGGTATCGCCGGGCGAGGGTCGGTTGCCTCGGCCGCTAGCCGCCGGCAGGGGCCAGCACGGTGCCGGCGGTCGAACTCGGCAGTGCCGCGCTCGGATGCGACATCGCCGTATTGATGAAGTATTCGGCCTGCGACCAGTTGCCTTCCTGCACGGCGACACGGGCGTCGCCGAATTCACGGATCACCCGCGGCTCGCCGGGCAGGCGCCGGGCGGCGCGGTATTCGTACGGGGTCGGCGGCTCCAGCAGCAGGTTTTCCGCCTGGGCGATGTCGCTCAGCGCGGTCGTCCCGTCATGCTGCTGCACCGCGCCGAGGGCCTGCGTCAGATAGTAGTCGGGCGTGGTGTGGTCCATGGACTGCTGGGCGACGGCGGGCAGGGCGAAAGCCAATCCCATGAGTGCCGCCGAGGCGAAAAGCGTCGTGCGCATTTGCCTTCTCCTACCGGAATCGCGCCCGCGGCGTGCCCACGGGGCAATGGAATACATGGGAAACTCGGCCAGTTCCGGCTAGCTGGTTGACAAACGAATTTTGGAATGCGAGAACTGCGTCCCAGTCTCGCTTCGCGGTACGTTACTATACTTCTGTTCATGGATTGCGCGGTGACTTGGCGGTTAATCCGGCAACTCTCTATAACGTGATTTAGATTCTTATAGTGTTTAACTTGTCATTTACGCGCCATAATGCGGACACACGGCTCGCGCCGTGAACATCGCTCGGCGATCGACCGGCAGCCGTTGCGGCGCGTGGTTGTTCAGTCGGCCGGCTCTGCCTCCGCCGCCCGGCCCGTCAGCGCGGCGGCGGCGGTCAGGCTGGGGCCGAGCGACATGATCAGGCCGGCCGCGATGGCCGTGGCGGCGGCGAACAGATCGAGCGCGAGCAGATAATTGCCGGTGCGGTCGTGCAGCATCCCCGCGATCAGCGGGCCGAGTGCCGCGCCGGCGGTGAAGGCGGAAATGCCCCAGCCATAGATCTGCGCGTAATGGCGCAGGCCGAACAGGCGGCTGACCAGGAAGGCCAGCAGATCGACCTCCGCCCCCGCGCACAGGCCCATCAGCAGGATCGCCACCCAGGGCGCGATGCCGCTGGCCAGCAGCAGGCTGGACGCGGTCGCCAGCAGCACGAAGGCGCCGCCCACCAGCGCCGGCGGCAATCGGTCCATCAGGAAGCCGAGCGTCAGCCGCCCGACGATGATCGCGTAGCCGAGGGTCGAGAGCGTGCGCGCCGCCTGCCCCGGCGTGGCGCCGCGATCGAGCAGCAGCGGCGCGCCATGCACGATCAGCCCGGCCACCGCGATGGAGATCAGCACGAAGGCGATGAAGAGGCGCCAGAACTGCGAACTGCGCAGGGCCGCAGCGGGGGCGATGCCGGGCAGCAGCGCCGCCTGCTTGGGCGTGTCCCCTTCCCGCCCGTGCAGCAGCGCGTAGGTGACGGGCATGCCCAGCAGCAGCACCACCGCGGCCAGCACGCGATAGGCGTCGCGCCAGCCCAGCGTTGCCACGATCGCCGTCACCAGCAGCGGCGACAGGATGGCGGCGACGCCGGTGCCGCACAGCATGATGCCCAGCGCCAGGCCGCGGTTGCGCTGGAACCAGCCGGCCACCACCCGCGTCCAGACGATCGGCGAGGTACCACCGCCGAGCAGCGCCAGCACCAGCCAGGCAGCGTCGAAGAGCCAGGCATTCGGCCCGACCATCGACACCAGCAGGAAGCCGACCACCAGCCCCAGTTGCGACAGCAGCGCCACCGGCCGCGGGCCGAAACGGTCGATCAGGCGGCCGACGAACGGTGCGACCAGCACCGTGCCGATCTCCAGCGCGAACACGCCGCCGGAAATCTCCCCCCGGCTCCAGTGGAATGTGGCGCCGAGCGGGCGGACGAACTGGCCGAAGGAATAGAACGGCAGGCCGGTGACGCCGAGGCCGACGCCGAGCGACGCGGCCAGCAGCGGCGGCCAGCCCCGCGCGAACTCCGAAACCCGGCCAGCTTGCGGCATGATCAGAAGTGCTCCAGCAGGCGGCCGAAGCCCGCGCGCTGGTCCATGATGCCGTTGGCGCGCAGCGCATGCCAGTACGTCGCCGTGTTGATCGCCACAACCGGCTTGCCGAGCCACAATTCGGCCGCGGCGGCAAGGCGCACCATGCTGAGATTGGTGCCCACCTGCACGATCGCCTCCACATCGGTGCCGTCCAGCTCGCCGATCACCTGGCGCAGCGTGTCCGGCGTCACCTCCGCGATCGCGGTCCAGCTCGGGCAGCGCAGGCAGCGGTCGCGCACCACCGCGAATCCGGCCTCGGTGAAGTAGCGCGCGACATGCGCGTTGGCGGCAGGGAAATACGGCGACAGCACCGCGATCCGTCGCACCCCGCCATAGGCGCGCAGCGCCGCCGTGCAGGCGTGGGAGCCGATGCTGATGCCGCAGCCCGCCGCCTGCTCGACCTCCGCCTGGAAGCGGTCGGCGCCGGCCAAGCCGCCGATGAAGGTCACGGCGGACATGCCCATGACGAGATAGTCGGGCGCACAGGTGACGATGCTGCGGATCGCCTCCTGCACGTTGGCGCCGATCAGCTCCACCCCGGCCATGAAGGTCGCGTCGCTGATCGCCTGCGCGTTCGGCGTGAAGATGCGGCTGTAATGGTTGGTCACGCCGGCCGGACGCATGTCGTCGAAATCCGGCTGCACGACGGTATTGGTGGACGGGCCGAGCACGCCGAACTTGCGCCGCCAGCCGAGCACGTCCGTCATCGCCGTTCCCCCTCCCGCCGGTGCATCAGGCAATCTCCTGCTCGCGCGCGACCGAGCGGTACATCGACTGGCGCAGCAGATAGTCGCGGCGGCGGGCGGGGTCCGACGCCGCCAGCCGCAATTCGCTCTCCATGCTGTCCAGCCCGTCTTCCTTCGACATCTCCATCGCCCGCTTGTTGCGGATGCTCTGGGCCTGGATGAATTCCTGCATCACCGTCCGCCGCTGGCGTTCGTAGCGGCCGAGCAGCGCCGCCGCATCGCCGACGCCGCGCAGGATCGCCGCCAGCTTGTCTGCGAGGTTGCGGATGTCGTGCAGCGCCGCGTTCATGCCGAACCCGCCGAGCGGATTGTTGAGATGCGCGGCATCCCCGGCCAGGATGATCCGGCCGACGACATAGCGCTGCGCGACGCGCTGGTGCACGCGATAGATCGTGCGATGCAGCGTGGTGATCGCCGCCGGCCGGCCCAGCAGCCCGGCGAACACCCCGTCCTTGCGCGCATCCGACAGCAGCTCCGCGTCGGGCGCATCGATCGACGCGGGCACCAGCACGCGCCACGCGGTCGGCGCGCGCAGCAGCACCAGCCATTCGTCCGGATCGGCCATGTAGTTGACATTGCAGATGCCGGGCAGGTCGCGCTCCAGCGGTGCCTCGGTCGAGAGGCAGAGGAACTTCTCCTCGTACGTGAACCCGTCGAATGCCACACCGAGCGCGCGGCGCAGCACCGAATTGGCGCCGTCGCAGGCAATGACATAGCGGGCGCGCAGGTCGATGTCGCCCGCGTCGGTCGCGACATGCACCGTCACCGCATCCGCCGCATCGGTCGCACCCGTCACGCGATGACCCAGCCGCAGCCGGTCGCCCAGCCGCCGCGCGCCCGCACCGGTGAGTTTCCACTGCTCGCATTGCAGCCGGTACGGATGCGCCGACATGTCGGCCAGTTCGCTCAGATCGAACGCGATGCACGCGCCCGTCCGCCGGTTGATGAACCGGTATTCCGGAGCGCGCAGGCCCATCCGGTCCAGCTCCTTGCCGATCCCGAGCATGTCGAGATAGTCGAGCGTCGGGGCATGCAGCGTGGAGGCGCGCAGATCGGTCGCGAGATCCGCGCCCGCTTCCAGCACCAGCACGTCGATGCCGCGCGACATCAGATCGAGCCCGGCGACGATGCCGGCCGGGCCGCCACCGACGATGATGATATCCGCATGCAGGTCCGTCATCCGGCCATGCTGTCCGGCTTTGGCGCGCACCGCAAGTCGCTTCTCCGCCCCGCGCGGCGGCCGGGCACGCCGAGGCTGGCGCGGCCGGCGGAATGGCATAGACTTCCGCGCCCCGCCGGAAGGACCGCCGTGATGGAATATGATTTCGTGCCGCTGCCTGCCCGCAAGCCGCTGCGCTGGCCGGACGGCAAGCGCCTGGCCGTGATGCTGACGATCAATTTCGAGCACTGGGACAAGGTACGGGACAGTGCCAAGCCGTACTATCCCGGCGGCCCGGGCATCGTCGGCGGTGATCTTCCCGGGAATGTCTATGACAATCCCAACTACACCTGGCGCGAATACGGCCAGCGCGTCGGCGTCTGGCGCATGTTCGACGTGTTTGACCGCGCCGGCGTGCCGGCCACCTGCACGATGAACGCGAAGATGGGGCTGGAGCGCCGGGCGGTGATCGACGCCGCCCTGGCGCGTGGGTGGGAGATTCTGGCGCACAACTACGTGCAGTCGGAACTGCTGACCGATTTCTTCTTCGACGAGGCGCAGGAACGCGAGGTGATCCGCGAGACGCTGCAAGTCTATCGGGAGGTCTGCGGCCGGCCGGCGCGCGGCTGGCTGTCCAGTTCCCTGCGCTGCACGCTCAACACCGTCGATCTGCTGGCCGAGGAAGGGCTGCTGTTCACCACCGATCTGCTGAACGACGACCAGCCCTATCTGATCCGCACGCGCTCGGGCCGCCCCATGGTCTCCGTCCCCTACACGTCGGAGGTCAACGATTTCACCGTGTTCATGCGCCAGGGCATGGACGTGAACGGCGCGCTGGCGGTGTTTCGCGAGCAGTTCGACTGGCTGTATGCCGAAAGCGCCAGCTCCGCGCGGTTCATGAACATCGGGCTGCATCCGCACGTCATCGGCCAGCCGTTCCGCATCCGCGCCCTGCGCGACTTCATTGACTATGCGCGCGGCATCGAAGGCGTGTGGTTCGCCACGCGGGAGGAGATCGCCACCTGGTACCTGCAGCAGTACGGGGAGCATGGCGGCTGACCCGCCGCGGCGGCTATTCCACGGCGTAGCGCTTCAGCTTCTCGTACAGCAACTGGCGGTGGATGCCGAGCCGCCGCGCCGCCTCGGCGCGGTTGCCCTGGGCGGCGGTGAGTGCGCGGCGGATCATCGCCGCCTCCAGCCGCGCGATCGCGGTCGGCAGGTCGCCGTCCAGCCAGTCCGGCGCCGCGGCCGCCGGGGCGTGCAGGAAATCCAGGTCCTCCCCCCCGATCACCGGCCGGCGCGCCAGCACGGCCACCCGCTCCATCGCGTTGCGCAGCTCGCGCACGTTGCCCGGCCAGGCATGTGCCAGCAGCCGCGCCGCGGCGGCCGAGGACAGGCGCTTGGGCATCCCGCCGGCGGCGGCCAGCGCCAGGAAGTGCTCGGCCAGCGGCACGATGTCGGCCAGCCGCTCGCGCAGCGGCGGCAGCGCCAGTGGCACCACGCCGAGGCGCCAGTACAGGTCCTCGCGGAACCTGCCCTCCCGCACCGCGCGCTCCAGGTCGCGGTGGGTTGCCGCCAGGATGCGCACGTCCACCGGCACCGGCCGGCCGCCCAGCGGCGTCACCACCCGTTCCTGCAACACCCGCAGCAGCTTGGCCTGCAAGCCGAGGTCCATGTCGCCGATCTCGTCCAGGAACAGCGTGCCGCCATCGGCCTCGCGGAAGCTGCCGGGGCGGTCGGCGATGGCGCCGGTGAAGGCGCCGCGGACGTGGCCGAACAACTGGCTTTCCAGCAGCTCGCCCGGGATCGCGGCGCAGTTCACCGCGACGAAGGGACGCTGGGCGCGGCGGCCGTGGCGATGGATGGCGCGCGCCACCACTTCCTTGCCGGTGCCGGTCTCCCCGGTCAGCAGCACCGTCGCGTCGCTGTCGGCCAGCATCCCGATCGCCTTCTGCACCTCCCGCAGTTCGGCCGAGCCGCCGATGATGTCCTCCGCATTCGCCGGGGCCGGCGGCGGCGGGGCGGCGGCGGCGGCGGGGAACATGCGGGCCAGCAGGGCGGCGAGGTCGTCGCGCCCAACCGGCTTGGCCAGGTGATCGACGGCACCGAGCCGCATCGCCTCGATCGTGTTGGCGGCGGTCGGTACCGCGGTCAGCACCGCGACCGGCGGCGCATCGCCCCGCGCGCGCAGCCGGCGCAGCACCTCCATGCCGTCCATCCCGGGCATGCGCAGGTCGAGCAGCACCGCATCGATCCCGCCGCGTGCCAGCCGCGCCAGCGCCGCGGTGCCGCCTTCCGCCTGCTCGGTGCGGTGGCCCAGATCGGCCAGGGTTTCCGCCAGCCCCTCCCGCAGGGCGGCGTCGTCATCGACGATCAGGACGGTCGGCATGCGAACTCCATCGCGAATACGGCCCCTTCCCCCGGCGCACCGCCCGGCGCCTCCAGCCACAGCCGCCCGCCCTGCGCCTCCACCAGTTCGCGGGCGATGGCAAGGCCGAGGCCGGTGCCCTCGGCCCGGCCGGTCACGAACGGCTCGAACAATGCGGCGCGCAGGTCGGGCGGGATGCCCGGCCCGCTGTCGGCGACCGTGATGCGCACACCCGCCGCGGTGCGCTGCGCCGCCAGCGCGATGCGCCCGCCCGGCCCGGCATGGCGGCGGGCGTTTTCCAGCAGCGCGTCCAGCGCCCGGCGCAGCAGCGCCGGATCGAGCCGCATGGCGACCGGCGCGGCGGTGACGGTCAGCGCCACCGTATCGTCGCGGTGGTCGGCGGCGGCGGCCTCCAGCAGCGCCGGCAGATCGATCTGCTCGGGCTGCGGCGCGCGCCGCTGGGTCATCGCCAGCAATTCGCCGATCAACCGGTCCAGCCGGGCAATCTGCGCGAGGATCGTCTCCAGCGCGGCACCGCGGCGCGCCGGGTCGCCGGCCAGGGCATTCTCCGCCCTGAGGCGCATCGCCGCGATCGGGTTGCGGAACTCATGCGCCACCCCGGCGGCGACCCGGCCCAGCGCCGCCAGCCGCTCGCTGTGCGCCATCCGCGCCGCCATCGCATCGGCCTGCAACCGCGCCTCCGCCACCCGCCGGCTGGCGAGGTTCAGGGCGTCCACGATATGGTCCAGCTCCGCCTCGCCGGTCGGTGCCAGCAGCGGCAGCGTCCCGCCGTCGCTGCCCGCCAGCGCCGCGGCGATGCGCTGCACGTGGCGCGTCCAGGTCAGCACGAGCCAGGTCAGCCAGGCGGCGATGCCGAGCACCAGCGCGAACAGCACGCCCAGCCCCAGGCGCAGCCGGTCCAGCCCGGGGGTGGCGATCACGCGGGTCATGGTCCAGCCGGTCAGTTCCGGGACCGGGCCGCGCAGCGGGCAGGCGTGCAGCAGCAGCGTCTCTCCGCTCACCGCGTATTGCGCGCTGGCCGGCCGCTCCTGCGCCGCCGCCTGCTCGTTCACCGCGGCGATGCGCGGGCGCTCGGCCGCCGGCAGGTCGGTCTTCGGGCCGGTGCCGGCATAGGTCGGGTAGGCATAGGCCAGCGACCCCTGGCCCTGCTGCCACACGCCCCCCTCCACGCCGCGGCTGGCCGACAGGGCCACCTGGGTCAGCGCGGTCAGGTCGTGCCGCAGCCGCGCATCGGCGACGCCGCCCGCCGGGCCGGCCCAGCCGGTGGCATAGAAGGCATAGCCGTCGGCCAGCCGGTCGCAGGCCTGGGCGATGCCGGCGGCGGCCCGCGCGGTCTGCGCCGTCAGCCCCTCGCGGTACAATTGCAGCAGCAGCCAGCCGACCGCGCAGGCGGCGGCGAGCGAGAGCAGCCAGACCACGAACAGGCGGGCGCGCAGCGACCGCACACCGACCCTCCCTCGCCCCCCGGACAGATAGCGGGGCCGGTTATCCGCCCGGTGCCGGGCGGCGCGCAACGGGACGACATTGCCCGCATGACACAAGATATGACAGGCTCCGCCATGCCCGAGAACAACCCCTTCGCCGCGCTCTCCGACGCCGTCGAGGCCGCCGCGCGCCGCGCCGCGCCGCTGGTCGCCGGCCTGGAATGGGGCGGGCGGCATCACATCAGCGGCACGCTGTGGCGCCCGGGGGTGCTGGTCACTTCCGAACAGAGCCTGCCGCGGGCGGAGGGGTACACCGCGGTCCTGCCCGGCGGCGCCCGCGTCGCCGCCACGCTCGCCGGCCGCGACAACACCACCAACCTCGCCGTGCTGCGGCTGGAGGGTGAGGCGCCGGCGGCGGTCCATGCCGAGCCGGGCGGCGTCGGCGCCCTGCTGCTCGCCCTCGGCAGCGACGGCGGCGGCGGCGTCACCGCCCGCATGGGCGTGCTGGAGGTGCTGGGCCCGGCCTGGGACAGCCTGCGCGGCGGGCGGATCGACCGGCTGATGCGGCTCGGCCTGCGGCTCGGCGAAGCGGCGGAGGGCGGGCCGGTGATCGACGCCGCCGGCCGGCTGATCGGCATGTCCACCTTCGGCCCGCGCCGCAGCGTGCTGGCGATCCCCGCCGCCACCATCGCCCGCGTGCTCGACCCGCTGCTGCGGGAGGGGCGGATCGCCCGCGGTTGGCTCGGCGTCGGGCTGCATCCGGTGACGCTGCCGCATGACCTGGCGGAGCGGGCCGGCACGCCGCACGGGCTGATGGTGGTCAGCCTCGAAGCCGAGGCGCCGGCCGCCGGGGTGCTGCTGCCCGGCGACATCCTGCTCGCGATCGGCGACGCACCGGTCGCCACCCCGCGCAGCGTCGCCGCCGCGCTGGGGCCGGAGCAGATCGGTGCGACGGTGACGCTGAAACTGCTGCGCGGCGGCACGCTCGCCACCCCCAGCGTCACCGTGGCGGCCCGCCCGGCATGACGGGACCGCTGACCGTCCTGGACGGCCCTGCCCCGCCGCGCGTCGCACTGCGCCTGTTCGATGCGCTGCGCGAGCGTGCGCTGCGCCGTGCCCTGCCGGCGGCGAACGAGGCGGAGGCCGACGTGCTGGTGGTGGAACTCCGCCTCGGCGAAACGGTGCCGGCCGACGCCGCCGCGTTCGACGGCGCGCTGCTGGTGCTGTCCGACGACCCGGCGCTGGCCGAGGACGGGGCGATCCCCGGCGTACTGCCCCGCGCCGCCGGGGAGCGGCAGATCACCGCCGCCGCCGCCGCACTCGCCGCCGGCCTGTCGGTGCGGGTGCCGACGCATCGCGAGGCGCACGGCTTCGCCGCGCGGGAGGCGCCGGTGCGCAACGCGCTGACGCCGCGCGAGGTGGAGGTGCTGGCCGCGGTGGGCGAAGGGTTGAGCAACAAGGCGATCGCACGCCGCCTGGATATCTCCGCGCACACGGTGAAATACCATCTGGAGGCGATCTTCGCGAAGCTCGGCGTGCGCAGCCGGGCGGAAGCGGTGACGCGCGGGCTGCGCCTGGGCGTGCATCTGCTCTGAGCTTCGCGCTAGAACGGCGGCGCACGCAGGAAGGAAACGCCGCATGACCGCATTCGATCTCACCGGCCGCGCCGCCATCGTCACCGGCGGCGGCGGCGGCATCGGGCTGGCGATCGCCGAGGGACTGATCGCCGCCGGCGCGCGCGTGCTGATCAGCGGCCGCGACGCCGCCAAGGGCGAGGCCGCTGCGCGGCGCCTCGGCGCCAATGCCGCGTTCAGCGCCGCCGATCT
>JAKAZX010000077.1 GCA_021826485.1 Pseudomonadota bacterium
CGCGGCGCAGGTCAGCACGACGTTGTCCAGGCCGTTCAGCAAGGCAGTAATGGACGCGCAACGATAGCTCTCCGGATTCGGCTCGAAGGCCCAGACCTTGCCCCCCGCGGCGGTTCGCGACAACGCCGGCAGAAAATCGCCGAAGAACGTCCCCGCGTGGACAATGTCGCCACCGCTATAGGCTTCGCGGATGAATGCAAGGGTTTCCTGTTCCCAGACCTGACCCGCCATGATCCGTTGCGCCGCCGGCCGGTGGCGGCAGGAATCCGGCACGCAGTAGGCGCCGAAACGGTTGTAGAAGACACCGCATTCGAGACCATGATGGCCAGACCAGCGGTTGCGGCGGCCGTGGACGGATAACATAATGTTTAATTGAACTGTGGATTTATCCTTCAGGCGAGATGCGAGCATTCTGAATTCTCTGACATGCATGTCATCATCTCCGGTATTTCAATGCTGGATTTGATGATTCCCATATTTATATTGTATTCTTCTGTCAAACCTGCGCCCGGCATCCGGTGCCCCGTCCGCTGACGCTGCGGCGATCGCTACGCCAATCCGATCGACTCTCTTCCAAAACGCCGTCGCGGCCGGCTATCCTGCGGACGGATCTGTTGGAACAGAACGTGCTCTCCGAATCCGCCAGTCGGCAGACCGAGAACGTGGTCTTGGTCGAACCTGCCGCGTCCGCTGCCGGCGCGGGTGATGACGTGCCGTTTTTCATCGTCGGTTCCGGCCGGTCCGGCACCACGCTGCTGCGGCTGTTCCTGTGCGGCCATTCCCGCCTGCACGTGCCGCCCGAGACGCATTTCATCGAGGCGCTGGTCACCCGCCTGCCGCTGGCCGCACCGCTGACGCCGGCGCAGGCGGCCGAGGCGGTCGCCGTGATCGTCGGCCATCCGCATTGGAAGTTCATGGAAATGCCGGCCGAAGCGCTGCGCGAGGCGGTGGCGCACATGCCGGCGCCGACGCTCGCCGATGTCGTCGCACCGGTGTACCGCCACCATCTGGCGCGCGCCGGCAAGCCGCGCTGCGGGGACAAGACGCCGGACTACATCACGATCGTTCCCGAACTCGCGGCGATGTATCCGGGCGCGCGCTTCATCCACCTGATCCGCGACGGCCGCGACGTGACGATTTCCATGAACGAACTCGGCTGGGGCCACGCCTATCACGGCGAGCAGTTCGAATGGACGCGCGCGATCCGCCGCGGCTTCGGCTATCGCGACAGCGCGCTGGCGCCGCAGATTCTCGAAGTGCGCTACGAGGACCTGGTGCGCGATGTCGCCGGAACGCTGCGCCGCATCTGCGACTTCCTCGGCGAGGAATTCGAGCCGGCGATGTTGGAGCGCCAGCAGACCGGCGACACGCTGGTCGCCCCCGAATGGCGGCACATCCACGGCAAACTGGCGAAGCCCGTCACCGCCGATGCGGTCGCCACGTGGCGGCGCAAGCTGTCCGCGGCCGAGTGCTTCTTGATCGAGGCATCGCTGCGCCGCGACCTGGAACGGCTCGGCTACCGGCTGCGCTTCGCCGGCGCGCTGTGGCGTCCGCCGCTGGCGGTCGCCGCGGCCCTGCTGCGCGCCGCTGCGCCGCTGCTCGACCGCCTGCTTCCTGCCCTGCACCGGCGCGGCTATCTGCGCCGGCCGATCTGCCTCTGACGCGAAGCGCCATCCCGATGGAACCGCCCGCCGTGCCGCCGGCCGAGCAGTGCCCGTTCTTCATCGTCGGCTCCGGCCGGTCGGGCACCACGCTGCTGCAACTGCTGCTGTGCGGCCATTCGCGCCTGCACATTCCGCCGGAAACCTGGTTCCTCCAGCCGCTGGTCGCGCGCTTTCCGCTGACCGGGGCACTGTCGCCCGAGGATGCGGCGGCAGCGACCGAGACCATCGTGTCCGGCTATCGCTGGCCGGACATGGAGATCGCGACGGAAGAATTCCGCGCCGCCGCGGCCGCGCTGCCGTCGCCCGGCCTCGCCGATCTGGTGCGGCTGGTCTATCGCTTCCACCTCACGCGCGCCGGCAAGCCGCGCTTCGGCGACAAGACGCCGCCCTATATCGACATCGTGCCGCAACTTGCCGAACTGTTCCCCGGCGCGCGCTTCATCCACCTGATCCGCGACGGCCGCGATGTCGCGATCTCCTTTGCTGATGCGCACTGGGGCTACGCCTATCAGGGCGGGCGGTTCGAGTGGACGCACGCGATCCGGCGCGGCCTGTCCTATCGCGACACGCCCTATGCCAGCCAGTTGCTGGAAGTGCGCTACGAGGACATGGTCGGCGACGTGGCCGGGACGCTGCGCCGTATCTGCGACTTCCTCGGCGAAGCGTTCGAGCCGGAAATGCTGGAGTGGCGGGAGCGCATCACCCAGGTGCCGGAGCGGCAGCGCTACCATCACGGCAAGCTGGCGCGGCCGATCTCCTCCGATGCCATCGCGGTGTGGCGGCGCAAGCTCTCGGCCGCGGAATGCTTCCTGCTGGAGGCGTCGCTGCGCCGCGACCTCGACCGGCTGGGCTACGGGCGGCGGTTCGCCGGGCCGCTGTGGGGTCCGACGCTGGACGGCGCTGGCGTGGCGCTGCGCGCGATGGCGCCGCTGCTGGACCGGGCGCTGCCGTTCCTGCTGCGCCGCCGGCTGCTGCCGCGCGTCGTCTATCTCTGAGCGCCCGGCGGCCGGTGGACCCCGCGACCGATGCGCCCTTGATCCGGCCCGCCGCGCGCTGCGATACCCCTGGCATGGACCCGCCCCGGCTCGTTTCCGTCGTCATCCCGGCCAAGGACGCGTCCCGCACCATCGTCCGCGCCGTCCGCTCGGTGCTGGCGCAGGACTACGATCCGCTGGAAGTGATCGTGGTCGATGACGGCAGCAGCGATGCCACCGCCGACATCGCGGCGGGACTCGGCGATCCGCGGGTGCGGGTGCTGCGCAACGCCGCCACGATGGGCGCGGCGGAGGCACGCAACATCGGCATCCGCGCCGCCGCCGGCGACATCGTCGCGTTCCAGGACGCCGACGACGAATGGCTGCCGGGCAAGCTGACCAGCCAGGTGGCGCTGCTGTGCGCGGACAACCGCCACGGCTTCGTCGCCTGCGGGGCGGAACTGATCGCGCCGGACGGCCGCAATCTCGGTGCGCTGTATCAGGGCCAGGCGCCGCCGCCGGGCGACATGGCATGGCGCGCGCTGCTGGCCCGCAACACCATCGCGACGCCGAGCGTGGTGGTGTGGCGGAGTGAGCTGGAGGCGCTGGGCGGCTTCAACCCGGCGCTGCGCATCGCCGAGGATCAGGACATGTGGATCCGCCTCGCGATGCGCCGGCATCTCGGCTATCTCGATGCGACGCTGGTGCGGGTGCACATCACGCCGAACAGCCTGTCCGGCGTCGCGATGCGCCGCAGCTATCAGGATCAGCTCCGCTATACGCTGCCGATGGTGCAGCAATATGTCGCGCTGAAGCGGCAGAGCCTGTCCCAGCGCGAGCTGCGGGCGATCATGGGGGAGCGCTGGGGTCGGCTGGGCCGCGCCGCCTATTCGGACCGCTGCTATCGCGACGGGCTGCGCATGGTGCTGCACGCAATGGTGCTGGGCCATGAGCCGCTGGAGAACATGTTGTTCCTGCTGAGTGCTGCGCCGCCGGCGCGCTGGCTGAAGCGCCGGCTGGGCCTGCGCCGGCCATGAGCGCGCTCGGCCGTGCCCGCGCGCTGGCGCGGGACGTGGCGGGCGCCAGCGGTGCGCTGGCGCTGCGCCACCGGCTGCGCAACGACGCCACGCTGACGGTGCTGATGTTCCACCGCGTCGTCACCCCCGGCACGCCGCCGGCGGCGCGGGCGGACCCGACCTACACGATGCCGGCGCCGCTGTTCGCCGCCTGCCTGCGCTTCCTGGCGCGCCACTATCACGTCGTCCCGCTGGCGGCGGTGCTGGCCAGCCGCGCCGGCGGCCCGGCGCTGCCGAAGCGGGCGCTGCTGATCACCTTCGATGACGGCTGGGCGGACAATCTGGCGGTCGCGGCGCCGCTGCTGCGCGCCTGCGGCCTGCCGGCGGCGCTGTTCATTGCGACCGCGCCGGTCGCCGATCCGGCCGGTTGCTGGTGGCAGGAAGTGCTGCTGCGGGCGCTGCGGGAAGGGCGGGCGGATTTCGCGACCCTCTGGTCCGCCGCCGGCGCCGCGCCGCCGGTGCCGTCCCCGCCGCCGGCCGAGCGCGGGCTGCACCTGCTGCTGCGCTACGCCGCCCTCGACCCGGCGATGCGGGCGGCGGCGCTGGCGCCCTACCAGGATGCGGCGATGGCGGGGGAGGGGCGGCACATGCTGCGCCCGGACGATCTGCCGGCGCTGGCCGAAGCGGGCGTGACGATCGGGGCGCACGGGGCGGACCACGTGCCGCTGTCGCTGCTGGCCGACCCGGCGCCCGACCTCGCCGCCTGCCGCCGCGCGCTCGCCGCCTGGCTGCCGGAGGGGGCGCCGCCGGCCCTGTCCTTCCCGCACGGCCGCTACGGGCCGGCGGCGGTGGCGGCGGCGCGCGCGGCCGGGTTCTCGCTGCTGTTCACCAGCGACACCTGCCTCAATGCCCTCGCCGCTGGGCGGCCGGCGGGGCTGCTCGGGCGCATCTCGGTCGAGGCGTCGGGGATCGCCGATGCCGCCGGCCGGTTCGCCCCCGCCCGCGCCGCCACCTGGCTGTTCCACCGGCCGGTGCGGCGGCTGGACGACAGCCTGCTGCGGCCGGCGGCATGAGCCAGCCCGCCGCGGCACCGGCGCCGATCGATGTCGGGCGCAGCCTGCTGCGCGGCAGCGCCTGGATGGTCGGGCTGCGTTGGGGCATGCGCAGTCTGGGTCTGCTCAACACCTTCATCCTGGCGCGGCTGCTGACGCCTGCGGATTTCGGGCTGGTGACGATGGCGATGGTGGTCGTCAGCCTCGTCGAAGTGCTGGGACAGAGCGGCCAGATGCTCGCCCTGATCCGCCTGCCGTCGCCGACGCGGGCGCATTTCGATTCGGTCTGGACGCTGAACATCCTGCTCGGCCTCGGCATCACTGCCATCCTGTGGGCGATCGCGCCGTTCGCGCCGCTGTATTTCCACGCGGCGCGGGCGACGCTGCTGATCCATCTGCTGGCCCTGCGCCCGCTGATCAACGGGTTCGACAATGTCGGCGTAGTGGCGTTCCGCAAGGAATTGCAGTTCGGGCGGGAGTTCGCCTTCCAGTTGCTGCGCCGGGTGCTGACCATGCTGGTCACGCTGGGTGTGGCGCTGTGGCTCGGCGACTGGCGGGCGCTGGTCGCCGGTATCCTGGGCGGGCAGGCGCTGGGCACCGTGCTCAGTTACGTGATGCACCCGTACCGGCCGCGCCTGTGCCTGACCCATATCCGGGAGGTGCTGCCGTTCTCCGGCTGGGTGCTGGCGACCTATGTCGCGCAGTTCGCGACCGACCGGGCGGACGAGATCGTGGTCGGCGGCATCGGCAGCCCGACCGCGATGGGCCTCTACAACGTCGCCTCCGACACCGCCACCTCGCCGACGGCGGAGGTGGTCGTGCCGGTGGCGCGGGCGCTGTTCCCGGTATTCGCGCGGATCAGCCACGATGCCGCGGCCCTGCGCGCCGCCTATCTGGACGTGTTCGCCGCGACCACGCTGATCTGTGTCGCGATCGGCGGCGGCATCGCCCTGGTGGCGGGGGATTTCGTGGCGGTGGCACTCGGCCCGCAATGGCAGGCGGCGGTGCCGCTGGTGCGCGTGCTGGGGATCGCCGGCGCGCTGTTCGGCATCATGCAGAACGGCGTCCCGGTGCTGAACGCGACCGGCCATGCCCGCCTCGCCGCCTATCTGACCGCGAGCCGGGCGGTGGTGCTGCTGGCGGCGCTGGCGCTGGCCGGACGGTTCGGCGACATCCTGACCGTCGCCTGGGCGCGGGCGGTGGTGACGCTGCTGTTCATCCCCGGCATCCTGCTGGCGCTCGGCCGCGTCATGCACGCCACCCCCGCCGACATGCTGGCCCGCGCCTGGCGGCCGCTGGCGGCGGGGTTGGTGATGGCGGCGGCGGTCGGCCTCGTGCATCAGGCGGCCCCGCCGGTGCCGCTGCTGCGCCTGCCGCTGGACGCGGCCAGCGGCGCGGTCGCGTACACGGCCGCCATCCTGCTGCTTTGGCGTGCCGCCGGTGCCCCGGCGGGGCTGGAGGCGGCGATGGTCAGCCGCCTGCGGCGGACGCGCGCGCGGCCAGCACGCGGCGAAACAGGCTGAGCTGGCCGCGGCTGGTTTCCTCCCACCCGAACCGCTCGGCATAGGCGCGCGTCGCCTGCCGGTCCGGCAGGGCGGCGAACAGGTCGCGCACCCCGGCGGCAATCCCCTCTGGCGTGTTCTGCGGCGCGATCACGCCGGCAGCGCGTTCCTGCACCACTTCCGGGTTGCCGGGAATGTCGCTGGCCACCACCGGCGTGCCGCAGGCCATCGATTCCAGCAGCACGTTCGCCCACCCCTCGCGGGAGGAGGCGAGGACGCTCGCATCCGCCGCACCGTACAGCGCCGGCAGGTCGGCATGCGGGCGCGGGCCGAGCAGGCGCACCCGCTCGCCGAGGCCGAGCTGCCCGATCTGCGCCTGCAAGGCGTCGCGCATCGGGCCTTCGCCCGCGATCAGCAGGCTGAAGCCGGGCAGGGCGGCCATCGCGGCGATGGTGCGGTGGTGGCCTTTGCGCTCGATCAGCGCGCCGACGGAGATCAGGGCCGGTCCCGTCAGCCCCAGGGCCGCGCGGGCGGCGGTGCGATCGACCGGGCGGAATGCGGCGGTGTCCACGCCGTTGCGCAGCACCGCCACCCGCTCCGGCGCCGCCCCAAGCTCCACCAGCCGCCGGCCGAGTGCGGCGCTGACCGCGATCAGCGCGTCCGCCTGCCGGATCGCGCCCTGGATCAGCCGGCGCGGGATGGCGTGGTCGGGCAGTTGCGTCAGGTCCGAGCCGCGGGCGGTGATCACCACCGGCCGGCCGAGCCGCCGCGCGAGCCGCACCGCCGCGACCCCGTCGGGATAGACGTAATGCGCGTCGATCAGGTCGCACCCCGAAGCCGCCGCGATCCGCCGCGCCGGCGCATCGGTGGCGGCGGCCAGCAGGAACGGCGCGGCCGACATGCCGATGCGCGGGATCACCGGATAGCGCGGATGGGTGATGGCGATGCCGTGCCGGCTCTCCCGCCCCGGCACGCGGGCGTAGCGGCCCCAACCGCCGAAGCGGACGCCGGCCAGCGGGAACCAGGGCACCGGCGCCAGCACCGTCGCCGTCGCCTCCCCGGTCGCCAGCAGGTGGCGCAGCCGGTTCTCGACGAATATGCCGTGGTTGGGCTGCTCGGCGTTCGGGTAAAGGGTGGTGTAGGTGAGCAGCCTGATCGGCGTCATGCGGCCTGCGTCCGGGGGTGTTTCGCGTGCGTATTCTCTACAGCCATCGCATCCAGTCGCGCGACGGGCAGAGCGTGCATGTCGAGGAACTGGTGGCGGCGCTGCGCGCGCTCGGCCACCAGGTGGAGGTCGCCGGCCCCGGCTTCTATCAGGAAAGCGGGTTCGGCGGGGAAAGCCGCCGGGTCGCGGTGCTGCGCCGGCTGCTGCCCGGCGCGCTCGCCGAGTTGGCGGAACTGGCGTACAACCTGCCCACCTGGCGCCGGCTGGTCCGCACCGCGGGGCCGCTGCGGCCGGAGCTGATCTACGAGCGCTACAATCTTTACCACCTGGCCGGCGCCCTGCTCGCGCGGCGGCTGCGGGTGCCGTATTTCCTGGAGGTCAACGCCCCCCTGGCGGAGGAGCGGGCGCGCCACAGCGGCCTCCGGCTGCGCCATCTGGCGCGCTGGGCGGAGCGGTTCGTGTGGCGGCGGGCCGATTGCGTGCTGGCGGTGACCGAGGTGCTGAAGGCGCGCATCGTCGCCGCCGGGGTCGATCCGGCGCGGGTGCGGGTGGTGCCGAACGGCGTGGTGCCGGACCGCTACCCGCCACCGCCGCCGCGCCCCCCCGGGCCGCCGGTGCTCGGCTTCGTCGGCTTCGTGCGCGACTGGCACGGGCTGGACACGGTGATCCGCGGCATGGCGGCGCACCCGGACGGCAGCCTGCGGTTCGAGGTGGTGGGGGACGGCCCGGCGCGGCCGGGGCTGGCGGCGCTGGCCGGGGAGCTCGGGGTTGCCGGGCGGGTGCGGTTCGCCGGCGTGGTGCCGCACGAGGCGGTGCCCGCGGCCGTCGCCGCCTTCGACATCGCCTTGCAGCCGCGGGTGGTGGACTATGCCTCCCCGCTCAAGGTGTTCGACTACATGGCGGCCGGCCGCGCCATCGTGGCCCCCGACCAGCCCAATATCCGCGAGGTGCTGGCGCATGGCGAAACCGCGCTGCTGTTCGATCCGGCCGACCCGGCGGCGATGTGGCAGGCGATCGCGGCGCTGATCGACGATGCGGCACTGCGCGCCCGGCTCGGCGCCGCGGCGCGGGCGGAGCTGGAGCGGCGCGACTACACCTGGCGCGGCAACGCCGCCCGCATCGTCGGCTGGGCCGCGGCGGCGGCGCCCGGCTGAGCCGGCTACGGCTGCACCGTGCCCGGCCCGACCAGCGGGATCACCGCGCCGTCCAGCCGGTTGCCGCGCAGCACCGCCGCGGTGGTCGTGCGGTTGCGCAGGAACGCCGCCGGCACCGGCCCGTCGTTGCGGAAGCTGTTGTCGGCGACCAGGATCGACGGCGTCGGGTTGCTCACCCCTTCCTCCCCGATCGCGATGGCGGTTTCGGCGTTCTCGGTGTGCGGCCCCTTCTCCAGCCGGTTGCGCAGGATGCTGACCCGCCCGCCGTTCGGCACGTCGATCTGGTAGCTGGCGGTGCCGTCCGGCCCGTCGCTGATGTCGCAGTCGCTGATGTCGGTGGCGAGCGCGCGGGACTTGATGTGGTGCCCCTCCCGGATGCCGGCGAAGCGGGAGTGCTGCACTACCAGATGCCCGATATGCCCGGCATAGATGCCGTGCGCGCAGAAGATCGCGCACACCCCGTCGCGCAGGAACACGCTGTCGCGCACGGTGATGGTGGCGCCGGGGGCGGCCATGCTGAGGATGCCGTTCTCGTTGTTTTCGAAACCGACCCGCTCGACCGTCAGGTCGGTGCCCTCGGCGCGGATGCCGGCGCCGTTGCGGTCGCGCACGGTCGCCCCGGCCAGCGTCAGGTCCCGCACCGTGACGTTGCGGCCGGTGATGACGAACAGGCCCTTGCCCTCGCAGGACACGTCATGGATGCGGGTGGCCGCCATGCCGGCGCCGGCGATGGTCAGCCCGTCGGCGCGCCAGACCGCGCATTGCGCATAGTCGCCCGCCGCGATCTGCACGACATCGCCGCGCCGCGCCGCCGCCGCCGCCGCCGCCAGGGTGCGGAACGGGCCGTCCGGCCCGACATGCAGGGTGCGGGCCTGCGCCGGCACGGCGGCGGCGACCAGGGCGGCGAGCAGGACGGCGAGGAGAGGGCGCATCCGCCCAGCCTACAGGCCGCCCGCTTCTTGCGGAAAGATAACTTGCCGCGCGGGGCCCGATCGGCCAAGCCGCTTGCCGCGCAGGGAGCAGGAAGATGCTGAACCGACGCGATCTGCTGCTGGCCGGGGCGGCGCTGCTGGGGAGCGGCGGGACCGCCGCGGCCGAGGACGCCGCCGCCGCGGCGAACGTGCTGCGCCTGCGCCCGCTGGGCGGCGGCAGCGGGCCGATGCCGGTGCGCATCGGCCGCCCCTTCGCGGCGGGGGAGATCGCCCGCGCCCCGCAGGCGGTGCGTGCCGGTGCGCGGGTGCCGACCCAGGCGGACGTGAAGACGCGCTGGCCGGACGGCTCGGTGCAGCACGCGGTGCTGTCCTTCGTGCTGCCGCCGCTGAGCGGCACCGCCACGATCGGCTTCGCCGACCAGCCGGACGCCCCTGGCACGCCGCTGACCGCGGCGGAAATGCTGGACCCCGCCTATGATTTCGACGCGGTGCTGGCGATCGCCCTTGACGGCGCGGTGGAGCAGGTATCGGCCCGCGCCATGCTCCAGGCGGGGACCTACACCGTCTGGGCGGCCGGGCCGATCGCCACCACCATCATCCTGGCCGACCATTCCGCGGCCCGGCGCTGGGACATGGGCGGCGCGCCGCTGCGCCCGCTGCGGCCGATCTTCCACGCCACGTTCTGGCCCGCGCGCAAGCACGTGCAGGTCCGCGTGATCGCCGAGATCGCCAATACCGAGGCGCTGACCGACCTGCGCTACGACCTGCTGCTGTCTGCCGGCGCCGCCGCCCCGCGGGAGGTGCTGCGGCAGGCGGGGCTGGCGCACTACGCCGCCGCGCGCTGGACGCACCGGTTCTGGACCGGCGGGTCGCCGCGCTTCCTGGTGATCGACCACAACCTGCCCGCGCTGATCCAGACCCGCGCGGTGCCGCGCTACGACACCGGCATCAGCGTGTCGGAACGGGCGCTGTCGCGCGACTGGACCCGCTGGCAGGCCTCGCAGCGGGGCTTCTTCGGCACCGGGCTGTGGGACAAGTTCATGCCGCAGACCGGCGGGCGCGACGATATCGGCCCCTATCCGGGGCTGGTCGCCCGCTGGCTCTACAGCGGCGATGCGCGGCTGGCGGAGATCGTGTCCGGCCAGGCGGACCTCGCCGCCGCGTGGCCGCTGCACGTGCGGGAAGGCAATCCCGCCAAGCGGTTCGATGCGGCGCAGACGGTGCCCGCGCTCGGCCGGCCGGCCTCGATCTATGCCCGGCCGACGCTGTGGCTGATGGACGACCGCGACCACAGCACCGCGCAGGACCGGGTGCCGATCCACGGGCCGCGCATCCTGACCAACACGTATCCGAAGACCAACGGTGGCTGGAAGAACGACGGCGCCCACCAGCCGGACCCGTTTTCGGCGCTCTACACGGTCACCGGCGACTATTTCGCGCTGGAGCAGGTGCAGTTCTGGGCGGCGGTGCAGGCGCTCAGCTACGACCCGGCGTACAAGGGGCCGCCGCCCTCCGGCGTGATCCGCGATCAGGTGCGCGGCGATGCCTGGGTGTTCCGCAACCGCGTCAACGCCGCCTTCCTGTCGCCGGACGGCACGCCCGAGAAAGCCTATTTCACCGCCATCGTGAACGACGCCCTGGCGTGGTGGGAGGGGCTGCACGGCATCACCGGCACGGCGAACGAGGGCAGCAAGCTGTGGCGCTTCGGCCGCAGCACCCCGTTCGAGCCGCCGCTGCACCTGTTCGCCGAGCAGAAATTCGATGGTCCGGGCGCCATCACCGGCGGCGGCATGGTGCCGGGGCAGGTCAGCAGCGACGCCGCGCTGTGGCAGCACTACATGCTGATCTTCGAGCTCGGCCGGGCGAAGGAGAAGGGATTCCCCACCGGCCGCCTGCTCGACTATGTCGGCCAGGTGCTGACCGGGCAGTTCCGCGATCCCGCCGCCTATGCGCCGGAGAATCTCGGGCGCTACTGGACCCCGGTGCGCGATGAGGCCGGCCGGTTCTTTCCGACCTGGGCCGCCACGCTGCCCGCCTACAGCAAGGCGGACCCGGTGATCCGGCGCGATGTCAGCGACGGCTATGTCGCCATGGCCTGCGCGGCGGCGACCATGCTGAGCGGATCGCCGGAGGGTCAGGTGGCCTATGCGTGGCTACGGAAAAACTTCTATGACCCGCTGCGGGACCGCTATTCCGAGAATCCGAAATGGGCCTTCCTGCCGCGGAGCTGAGCCACCCCGCCGCCCTGGCGCCGCCGCCACCGGCGGAGCTGACCGTGGTGGTGCCCTGCTACAACGAGCGCCCCAATGTCGCGATCCTGGTGGACCGGCTGGCGGCGACGCTTGCCGGCGTCGCGTGGGAAGTGGTGTTCGTCGATGACGACAGCCCCGACGGCACGGCGGAGGAAGCGCGGGCGCTGGCGCGGCGCGACGCGCGGGTGCGGTGCCTGCGCCGCATCGGGCGGCGCGGCCTCGCCTCCGCGGTGATCGAGGGGGCGCTGTCCTCCTCCGCCGATTTCGTCGCGGTGATGGACGGCGACCTGCAACACGATGAGACGCGGCTGCCCGACATGCTGGCGGCACTGCGCGCCGGCGAGTGCGACGTGGTGGTGGCCAGCCGCCACGTTGCCGGCGGCGATGCGG
>JAKAZX010000078.1 GCA_021826485.1 Pseudomonadota bacterium
TCTCCTGCGCTGCGGTGGCGGCGAAGGTAGCGCGCTTCTCCTTCACCACGCGCCAGCGCGGCATGTCGCCGGACAATGTCAGCGCCGCGCACACGTCCGGCCAGACCCGCCCGGCGATCTCCTCCGCCGGCAGGTCGGCCAGATGGTTTGCCGCGCTGATGGTGACGGAGACGACGCCCGGCTTCACGAACACCCATTCGGCAAGGCCGCCGAGGACACCGACGAACCCCGCCGGGCCGGGATCGGCCGGGATGCGGAAATGGATGTTCAGGATCGCCGAGAAGGCGTCGGGCACGCTCAGCGCGGGCAGCAGATCGGCGGCGACCTGCGGGGGCACGGCCAGCACCATGCCGTCCACCGGCTCCTCGGTCCCGTCGGCGGAGACCAGCGTCGTGACGCGGTTGCCGGACTGGTGAAGGGCCGCGACGCGGCGGCCGGTGCGCAGCTCTCCGCCGCGCGCCTCGATCCAGCGCAGCGCGGGATCGACGAAGCTCTCCGACAGGCCGACGCGCGGCACCCGCGGCAGGCATGCCGCCCCGCCCCGCATCAGCGTTTCCTGCACCACGCTGCCGAGCAGGCGGGCGAGCCCCGCCTCCGGCCGCGTGTTCAGCGCGGCGATGGCAAGCGGCTCAAGCAGACGCCGGTACAATGCGCCGTCGTCGTCCAGCGCCTGCGCCACCGTCGCATCGTCGCGGATGCGCGGCAGCGACAGCAGCTTCAGATAGTCGCGCGCGCGCGTGCCGGGCACCCGGCAGCGTGGCCGCAGGATCCACCACGGGATGCGGCCGGCGCTGGGCGCCACCGTCCAGCGTGCGCCGGTGGCGACATCGACGAACGGGAACAGCGGCACAGCCGGGCCCGTCAGCGTCGCCGCGGCGCCGATCTGCGTCAGATAGGCCATCGTCGCCGTGTTGCCGGACAGCAGCAGATGGTTGCCGTTGTCGATGCGGCAGCCGAGATCGCGGTCCTCGTAGGACCGGCAGCGACCGCCCGCGGCGGGGCCGGCCTCGATCAGCCGCACCTGCCGCCCGGCCGCCGCCAGCGTCACCGCCGCCGCCAGCCCGGCAAGGCCGGCGCCGATGACATGCACGTGCGGCGCGTCACGCATCGTTGTCTGCTTCCGTGTCGGCCGTCGCGCCCGCGCCGCTCATGCCACACCGTGCCGCAGCGCGATCCACAGCTTCTGCCACGCGGGGAGTTTCGCCGGCGTGTCGAGGTCGTGCCAGCCGCGGCGCTCGACGCGCGCGAGGATGGCGGCATAGGTCGCCCCCATCAGCCGCGCCGGGCGCATGGCGCGGCGGTCGCAGTGCCGCATGGCGGCGGCGGCGGCGGCGAAATAGCCGCGCGCCTGCGCCGCAACGTCGCCGCAGGCCCGTGCCAGCGCGGGATGCGCCAGCGCCGCTTCGGGATCGTGCGGGATGCCGCTGGCATCCAGCGATTCGCGTGGCAGGTACAGCCGGCCACGCACCGCATCCTCCCGCAGGTCGCGCAGGATGTTGGTCAGTTGCAGGGCGCGCCCCAGGCCGTGCGCCACGTCATCGGCGGCGGCGGAGGAATCGCCGAACGCGCGCACCGACAGGCGCCCGACCGCGACCGCCACGCGATCGCAGTAAAGATCGAGCAGCGCCTGGTCCGGCGCCACGATCGCCGACTCGCAGTCCATCTGCATCCCGTCGATCACGGCATGGAAATCCGGCTGCCGCAGCGGGAATGCTGCGACCGCACGGGCGAGCACCCGCGTCACCGGGCCGTCCGTCGCGCCCTGCCACAGCCCGTCGATGCGGCTGCGCCAGCCGTCCAGCGCCGGCAGCTTGCGCGCGAATTCGTCGTCCCCGTCGGCGATGTCATCGACGATGCGGCAGAACGCATAGATCGCGTACATGGCATGCCGGCGGTCCGGCGGCAGCACGCGCATGCCGCGGTAGAAACTGGTGCCGGCGGCGCGCACCAGCGCCGTGACCGCATCCAGGTCCGCCTGCGCGGCGCCGAGCGGCGTCATGGCAGGAAGCGCAGTGCGCCGAGCACGGCGCCGACTGCGTCGCCCTTGCGCAGCCGCACCCTGGTCGCCAGCGGGTCGCCGCGCCGCAGCCGTCGCGCCAGCCGCCGCGACAGGCCGACGATCACCGCGGTTTCCAGCCGCAGCCGCCGGTCGCGCGTGCGCCGCGGCAGCGCGGCAGCGCGGGCGTTCAGCGCGTCGCAGCGGTCGAGCAGGGAATCGAGCACGCGGCGAAGGCCGGGGCTGGCGGCCGGTGCCGCCAGATCCGCCACGTCCGCGCCGGCACCGGCGAGCAGATCGGCCGGCAGGTAGCAGCGATCGAGTGCGGCGAGGTCGCGCGCACAGTCCTGCAGATGGTTTTCCACCTGCAAGGCGGCGCACAGCGCGTCCGAGGCCGGCCAGGTGTCGCGCGCCTCACCGTGCAGATCGAGCACGTGCCGCCCGACCGGCATGGCGGAATAGCGGCAGTAGTCCAGCAGATCGTCCCAGTCCCGGTAGCGAAGCTGCGTTGCGTCGCGCCGGAACGCCGCCAGCAGGTCGCACGAATGCTGCGCGGTCACGCCGGTCTGCGCCAGGCTCGCGCGCAGCCGCGCCGCACTCGGGCTGCCGGCGTCGCGCCGGCCCAGCAGCACCGCCTCCATCGCATCCAGCCGGGCGATCTTCTCCGCGGCCGGCAGGGTCGCGCTGTCGGCGATGTCGTCGGCGTTGCGGGCGAAGGCGTAGAAGGCATGAACATGCGGGCGCAGATGCGCGGCGATCAGCAGCGAACCGACCGGGAAATTCTCGTCGCCGCGATCCTTGCCGGACCATGTCTCGACGGACTCCGCCGCGGCGCTCATGCCCGATGCTCCGAATAGGCACGGCGCTTCCAGACCACGCCGCGCCCGCGATGGTGGTCGAACGCCGCGCCGAGCGTCGCGGCGATGTAGAACAGCGCCATCGCCGGCAGCAGCGGCGCCCACAGCACCGACAGGCGGAAGCGCCGCAGCGTCGGCAGGAAGGTCGCGGCCATCAGCACCCAGGCGGCGAGGCCGGCCAAGTGGGCGGTGGCGGTCGCCAGCGGCGGCACCAGGAACAGCAGCGCCAGTCCGGCGACCGTTCCGGCCAGCAGCAGCGGCGAATAGCGCAACTGCACATAGGCGGATCGCGCCACCATCTGCCAGATGTCGCGCAGCGCCGGATACGGCCGCACGGATCGCGCGAGCGCGCTGTGGCCGAGCCAGATCGGCGCGATGCGCTTCACCGCGCGCGCCAGCGCCACGTCGTCGATCAGTGCGGCGCGGATCGCAGCGATGCCGCCGGCCGCCTCCAGCACGTCGCGTCGCACCAGGATCGTGCCGCCGGCCGCGGCGGCGACGCGGCTGCGCGGCCGGTTCACCCGGGCGAACGGATAGAGCAACTGGAAGAAATAGACGAAGGCCGGCACCAGGGCGCGCTCCGCCGCGCTTTCGCAGTTCAGCGCCACCATCTCGCTGACCAGCGCGGCGCCGCTGCGTTCCGCCTGGGCGACCAGCGTCGCGACATGGGCGGGTTCGTGCACGATATCGGCATCGGTCAGCAGCAGCCAGTCCGAGCGGCTGGCGGCGACGCCCTGCGCCACTGCCCACAGCTTCCCGGCCCAGCCGGGCGGGCGCGGCGAGCCGGCGATCACGTCGAGCCGTGCGTCCCCCAGCGCGCGGGCGATGTCGCCGGTGCCGTCCTCGCTGCCGTCATCGACCAGCACCACGCGGAAATCGCCCGCATAGTCCTGCGCCAGCAGGGATGCGAGGCTGCGGGCGATCGTCGGCGCCTCGTCACGCGCCGGCACGATGGCGGCGACCGAGGGGGTGGCGCGCGGCTGCGCCGGGGCCAGCACCGGCCCGGACTGCCAGAACCGCCCATGCGCCAGCGCCAGCCAAGCCCAGCCGAGCAGCGCCAGCAGCGCGAGCCAGCTCATGCCGCCCCCCGCTGCGCGGCGCGCAGCCAGGCGACCGCATCATGCACCGCCGCATGCGCCGGGCGCGGCGCATAGCCGAGTTCGCGCACCGCCTTCGCCGAGGAGAAGAACATCTTCTTGCGGGCCATGCGCAGGTGGTCGCGCGTCACCAGCGGCGTGATGCCGCCGAGGCGCGCCGCCGCCTCGAACGCCAGCGCCACCGGCCAGAGCAGGTGCGGCGACAGGCGGATGCGCGGCGGCGCCCGGCCGGTTTCCGCCGCCACCTGGGCCAGCAACTCGCGCAGCGACAGGTTCTCTCCGCCGAGGATGTAGCGCTCCCCGATCTGCCCGCGCTCCAGCGCCAGCAGATGCCCGGCCGCCACGTCATCGACATGCACGACGCAAAGCCCGGTATCGACGTAGGCGGGCATCCGCCCGGCGGCGGCATCGACGATGATGCGGCCGGTCGGCGTCGGCTTGATGTCGCGCGGCCCGATCGGGGTTGCCGGGTTGACGATCACCGCCGGCACGCCTTCGTCGCGCACCAGCCGCAGCACTGCCTGCTCGGCGCGGTATTTGGACAGCTTGTAGGTGCCGATCACGGTCGCCTCGCTGACCGGGGTGGTCTCGTCGGCCGGCGTGCCGTCCGCGGTCAGGCCGAGCGCGGCGACGCTGCTGCAATAGACGATGCGCTGCACGCCCGCCGCATGGGCGGCGCGCAGCAGCGCCTCCGTCCCCGCGACGTTGGCGCGCATCATGGCGGCCGGGTCGGGCACCCAGATGCGGTAGTCGGCCGCGACGTGGAAGACGTAGCGGCAGCCCGCGACGGCGGCGGGCAGGGTGGCCGGGTCGGCCAGGTCGCCGACCACCGGCGTCACGTCCAGCCCGGCGAGGTTGCGGCGGTCGCTGTTCGCGCGGACCAGCACGCGCAGGCGGTGGCCACGGGCCAGCAGCGCCCGCGCGACGGCCGCGCCGACGAAGCCGGTGGCGCCGGTCAGCAGGGTCGGGTCACCGTTCATGCGGCCGGCTGTATAGCCGCGGCCCGCGACGGTGCCAAAGCACTGCGGACGAAGCGATCCACGTCGATGAGCGTCGGGCAGCGGGCGAGCAGGGGCACGAAGCCTAGCACGATGCCGATATGGCCGATGCCCGGATACAGCACCGCCTCCGCCCGCCCGCCGGCGGCCCGGATGCGGGCGGCCAGCGCCAGGGAGTTGCGCGGGTAGCAGGTGCGGTCCCGCGTGCCGTGCAGCAGCAGCAGCGGCGGCGCGGTGCCGTCGGCGTGATGGATCGGCTGCGTCTCCCTGAGGTCAGCAGCGGCGGCGGCGAACACGGCGCGAATGTCGGGACCCTGGATCGGCAGGAAGTCGTACGGGCCGGCCAGGCCGACCGCGCCGGCGATGCCGTCCCGCGCACCGAGCCAGCGCCGGTCGAGCGCCAGCATGGCGGCGATATGGGCGCCCGCGGAATGGCCGGCGAGAACGATCCGGCCGGGATCGCCACCCCAGGCGGCGGCGTGGCGGCGGACGTGGGCCACCGCGGCGGCGGCGTCCTGCAGGAAGGCGGGATAGCCGGCTTCCGGGTGCAGGCGGTAGTCCGGCACGGCGACCAGCATGCCGCGCCGCGCCAAGCGGGCGGCGACGAAGCGGTAGTCCTGCCGCCGGCCGCTCTGCCACGCGCCGCCGTAGAACCAGACCAGCACCGGCAGGCCATCCGGGCCGGCCGCCGGGCGATAGAGGTCGAGAAGCTGGCGCGGATGGCTGCCATAGGCCAGGTCCCGCTCGACGGCGAGGCCGTGCAGGCTGGCGGCGGCATTCAGCAGGTCGATGGGGGCGAGACGGAACGGCATGCGCGCCGAACAGATGGGGGATGCGGCGGGGAACGCAAATCCGTGAGCCGCGCTGCCTGTCGCGCGCTTGATGGCGGCTCGCGCGGTTGGGATTGGCAATGGAAGGCCGCAACGATTCCGTTGTGGCCGATGCGCCCCGGGTCGATCCTGGCTCCGCTGCTGCTGGCCGCTGCCCTGGCATCGCACGGCGCGGCCGCCGAGACGACGCCGGTGGAGGTGCGGCTGGGCCTGCTCTGGCCCGATATGGGGCCGCCGGGATCGCGGCTGCCCGGATCGGATGTCAATGCGGAACTGCTGTTCGGCCCCGCCGGTAGCGACTGGGCGATGGGCCTGCCCGGCTGGCTGCGCTGGGCGGCGGCCCCGCGGCTGGATGTCGGCGGCGCCCTGAACAGCGCCGGGGCCACCAGCCAGGCCTATGCTGGGCTGACCTGGACGGTGCCGCTGGCGACCGGCCTGCTGCACCAGGAGGACGGGTTGAGCGTCGGCCTCAGCATCGGCCCCGACCTGCTGGGCGGCCCCGGCACGCCGCGCGGGCTGGACCAGGGGCCGCAACTGCGCCTGGGTGCAGAGATCGGCTATCAGGTCACCCCGCTTGTCGGGCTGTTCGTGCTGTTCGACCACGTGACCGGCGGCCCGCTGGTTCATGAGGCGGACAGTCTGAACGAGTTGGGCGTACGGGTAGGCCTGCATTTCTGACCGATTGAGGAGCCGCACGCCCGCCCCTATCCTGGCGCGGGAAACCGGAAGGAAATGCCGATGCGGGTCCGCCTGTGCGCGCTCGGGCTGGCCGTCCTGCTCGGCGCCGCGCCGGCGCGGGCGGCGGATGCGCCGGCGCTGGAAGCCGCGCTGCACGGCTGGCTGGCGGCGCTGCTCGGCCCGGGCGTGGCGCTCTCGGACCGGCCGGTGCAGCTTGTGCCGCAGGACAACCACTGGGCGATGACCGTGCCGGTGACCGGCGGGATCGGCGACGGCCTGCTGCTGCTCGGCGCCCCCGTCACCGCGACGCTGCGGGCGATGGATGGCGGGCGCTGGGCGCTGGACGCCATCCGCCTGCCGCCCGACCTGCGCCTGTCCGCCGCGACGCCGCAGGGGGAGAGTGTGTGGACGCTGACCCTGCGCGACCAGGACGCCCATGCGGTGATCGACCCGGCGCTGGCCACCACCTCCTCCTGGGATGGGCGGTTCGGCGGCTATGCGCTGCACTGGCAGGGACCGGGCGGCGAGCGGCAGACCGAGGCGGTGCATGTCGTTTCCCACCTCGCCTGGCAGCCGGCGGCGGCGGGGCGGATCGACGTGACGGCGACCGGGCGGAGCGAGCTGCTGACCACCAACGCCCGCATGGACCGGCAGGGGCTGGTGAGCTTCAGCGCGGCGCGGACCGATGCGGCCGGGCATATCGATGCCCTGCTGCCCGCCCGCGTGCCCGCGCTGATCCAGGCGGCGCTGGCGGCGGCGCCGCTGCTGACGCCCGACGCCAGCCGCCACATGTCCCCGGGACTGCGCGGCGCGCTGGGCGCCGTGCTTGACGTGGCAGGCGACCTGCTGGCCGGCTTCGGCGAGCAGGTGACGATGCGGGACGTGCATCTGCACACACGCGGCATGGACCTGGCGATGCGGATGCTCGCCTTCGGGGTGAACGTCTCGGCGCCGGACGGGCGGATCGCGCTCAAGCTGCATTTCGCCATGGACGGGCTGGACGGCGGCGCCGCGCTGCCGGGCGGCGTGGGCGGCGACCTGGTGCGCCACATCGCCCTGACGCCGCGGCTGACCGGCCTGCCCGCCGGGCGGGTGCTGGCGCTGCTGCACGAGGCGCTGGCGCATGGCGGGGAGGATCCGGCCCTGCCGGCCGAGGCCGCCGCCCTGATGCGGGACAATCCGCTGGCGGTCGGCGTCGATGATTTCTCGCTCGAACTCGGCCCGGCCCGGTTCACCGCGGCGGGGGACATGCAGGTGCTGGGGGCCGACCAGGTGTCCGGCCAGGCGCGGCTGCGCGCGACCGGCATCGACGCGCTGATCCGCGATGCCCGCGACCAGCCGGCGCTGGGGCAGGTGATGCCGCTGCTGGTGTTCCTGAAAGGCCTGGGGGAGCCCGACGGCGACGCGACGGTCTGGAACATCGCCTATACCGGCGGCCACCTGACCGTGAACGGCACCGACCTGTCGCAGATGGTGCCCCAGAAATAGCCTGCCGAAATAGCCTAATGCAGCGTCATGCCGTCGAGCGGGACGGCGGGCTTGCGGCCGGCGATCAGGTCGCGCGTGATGCGCGCCGCGCCGCAGGACATGGTCCAGCCGACATGGCCGTGGCCGGTGTTGAAATAGAGGTTGCGCTGCCGGCCGAGGCCCATCACCGGCGTCCCCTCCGGCGTCATCGGCCGCAGCCCGGCCCAGTAGGACGGGCGCGTATAGTCGGCGCCGCCCGGCAGGATATCCTGGATCTTGGCCAGCATGACCCGGAAGTCCGCCGGCCGGTGGCTGGCGTCATAACCGGCGAAGGCCGCCGTCGCGGTGACGCGCAGCCGGTCGCCGAGGCGTGAATAGGCGATCAGGTTATCCTCATCCACCGCGCCGACGCTGGGCGGCACGTGGTTGCCGCCGATCGGCAGCGTCAGCGAAAAGCCCTTCACCGGATAGACCGGCAGCCATTTGTCGAGGCCGCTCAGGAGCTGCGGACTCCAGACGCCGAGCGCCAGCACGTAGGCATCGGCCGCCAGCGTGCCGCGATCGGTCTCGACGCCGGTGATGCGTTCGCCATCACTGAGCAGGCGGCGGATGGTGGTGCCGAAGCGCAGCTCCGCGCCGAGCGTCTGCGCATGGGCGGCGAGCCGCTGGGTGAACAGCCGGCAATCGCCGGTCGCGTCCGTGGGGGCATAGACGCCGCCGGCCAGCTTGTCGCGCGCCGGCGCCAGCGCCGGATCAAGCTCCACGAGCTGCTCCGCCGACAGCACGCGCTGTTCCTGCCCCAGATCGCGCAGGATGGCGAGGTTGCGCACGCCATGCTCGAAGGTCGCCGGCGAGCGATGCAGATAGAGCAGGCCGTTTTCCGAATAGTCGAAGGCGATGCCGGTTTCGGCCACGATCTCCCGCAGCACGGATTGCGCGTAGGTGCACAGCCGGTGCTTGCGCTGGGTGTTGATGCGCGCCCGCTCGGCCGTGCATTCGCCGAGGAAGCGGATGCACCACCGCCAGAACGCGGGATCGGCCGAGAAGCCCATGCGGAAGGCGAGGTCGTCGCGCCACAGGGAGCGCAGCAGAATCCGCGGCACGCGCGGCGAGGCCCAGGCAAAGGCATGGCCCGGCGCGATCATGCCGGCATTGCCGAAACTGGTGCCGGATGCCGCGTCCTGCTCCCGCTCGACCAGCGTGACCTGGTGGCCGTCCTTGAGCAGTTCGTACGCGGTGGTGACGCCGATCACGCCGCCGCCGAGGACCAGGACGTGCATGGCAGACTACGCCGCCCGCTGCGGCATGCCCGGCGGCACCACCGTCTTGACGATCGAGGCGTCCAGCGCCTCGTAATCGTGGTAGCCGATGGTGGCGTAGAGTTCGGTGCGCGTCAGCATGCGGTCCACCTGCCGCTGCGTGCCGCCGTCGCGGCGGATGGCGGCGTACAGCTCCTCCTGCGCCTTGGCGCCGACGCGCATGGCGCTGACCGGCCAGATCACCATGCGGTAGCCCATCGCCTGGAACTCGTCGGCGGTGAAGAACGGCGTGCGGCCGAACTCCGTCATGTTGGCGAGCAGCGGCACGTCCGGCATGCGCTGGGCGAAGGTGCGGAACATCTCCGCCGAGGTCAGCGCCTCCGGAAAGATCGCGTCGGCGCCGGCTTCCAGATACAGTTTCGCGCGCGCGACCGCACCGTCCATGCCCTCGCTGGCGGCGGCATCGGTGCGGGCGATGATGAACAGGTGGCGCCTTGCCTTGCGCGCCGCCGCGACCTTGGCCGCCATGTCGCGCGCGTCGGCCAGCTTCTTGTCGTTCAGGTGGCCGCACTTCTTCGGCAGCAACTGGTCCTCGATATGCACCGCGGCGGCGCCTGCATCCTCGAAGCTGCGGACCATGTGCATGACGTTCAGCGCCTCGCCATAGCCGGTGTCGCCATCCACCAGCACCGGCAGCCCGGCACGCGATACCTGGCGGATGAAGAAGCTCACGTCGTCCACGGTGATGACGCCGAGATCGGGCAGCCCCATGCTGGCCGACATCGCGCCGCCGGACAGGTACAGCGCCTCGAACCCGGCCTGCCGGGCCTGGAGGGCCGCCAGCCCGTTATGCGCCCCCGGCATCTGCACGATGCCGCCGCGGGCCAGCAGGGCGCGGAACCGCTCGCCCGCCGGGGCGGTCGGCAGGTCGTCGGCGACGAGATACGGCATGACATGCTCTCCCTGTGGCGCGTTCGCCCCTGGTTAGCCCGAATCCGCGGAACCGGCCACCGCCGGCCGCATTGACAGGGGGGCCGTCCGGGCGTCGATTGCGCCCGGCCGGCCCCGCCCTTAAGAGCGCAGGCAAAACCACCCGCCGCCCAGAACGGAGAGCACGCGAATGGACATGACCGGCGAGCGGCGCATTCCCGCGCCCCGCGACAAGGTTTGGGCCGCGCTGAACGATCCGGAGGTGCTGAAGGCCAGCATCCCCGGCTGCGAGAGCCTGGAGAAACTGTCGGACAGCGACCTGAAGGCCACCGCCTCCGTCAAGATCGGCCCGATCGCCGCCCGGTTCACCGGCAAGGTGCAGTTGCTCGACCTCGACCCGCCCAATTCCTACCGGATCGCCGGGGAAGGGCAGGGGGGTGTCGCCGGGTTCGCCAAGGGGGGCGCCACCGTCCGGCTGGCGGAGGAGGGCGCGTTCACGCTGCTCAGCTATGACGTGAAGGCGCAGGTCGGCGGCAAGATCGCCCAGTTGGGCGCCCGGCTGATCGACGCCTCCGCCAAGCAGATGGCCGATGCGTTCTTCGACCGGTTCGTGGCCGAGGTGGCGGCGACCCCGCCCGCCGAGATGTCGGCCGAAGGCCCGGCCGGCCTGATCGCCGCCGCCACCGGCGACATGCCCGGCACCGGCCGGCCGGCGACGCCGCAGATCAGCCTGATCGACCTGGTGCCGCGCGAACCGATGGGCCTGCCCATTGTCGCCTGGATCGGCGGTATCATCTTCCTTGCCATCTTCATCCTGATTTTTGGAAGCTATCTGTAGTGCTCCCTGCCACGGTCGCCGACACGGCGGCATTGCTCGCCGCGGGCGGCTATGTCGCCGACGCGGCGCTGGCCACCACCGTCCACCTCGCGCTTGCCATGCAGCGCCCGCTGTTCCTGGAGGGCGAGCCGGGCACCGGCAAGACCGAGATCGCCAAGGTCCTGGCATCCGGCCTGCAACGCCGGCTGGTGCGGCTGCAATGCTATGACGGGCTCGATCTGGCCGCCGCGGCCTATGAGTGGGACCATGCGCGCCAGCTCATGGCGATCCGGGTCGCCGAGGCGGCGGGCGATACCGATCGGACCGCGCTTGCCGCCGACATCTATGCCCGCGAATACCTGCAAGCGCGCCCGCTGCTGTCGGCGATCGACCCGGACCAGCCGCCGGCGGTGCTGCTGATCGACGAGCTGGACCGCGCCGACGAGCCGTTCGAGGCGTTCCTGCTGGAACTGCTGGCCGACTTCCAGTTGACCATCCCGGAATACGGCACCGTGCATGCCGGGACGCGGCCGGTCGTGATCATCACCTCCAACCGCACCCGCGAGGTGCATGACGCGATCCGCCGGCGCTGCCTGTATCACTGGGTGGATTACCCGGATGCGGCGCGGGAGCGGCAGATTCTGGCCCGCAAGGCGCCCGGCGTCGCGGCGAAACTGTCGGCCGAGGTCGTCGCCTTCGTGCAGCGGCTGCGCGGGGAGGACCTGTTCAAGCTGCCCGGCGTCGCCGAGACGATCGACTGGGCGTCGGCGCTGTCGCATCTCGACCAGCACGAACTCGCCCCGGCGGCGGTGGATGAGACGCTGGGCGTGCTGCTGAAATATCAGGACGATATCGCCAAGGTCCGCGGCGCCGAGGCGGCGCGGCTGGTGGCGGAGGCGAAGCAGGCGGCGGCGCCGGCAAACCCCTTCGCCTGACGCGGCCCTGCCGGGCTGCGGCCTGCGGCACCAGTGCCGCAGGCCGCTGCCATCGGTCGGTCCGGCTACTTGCTGCTCATCTTGTCCCAGACCGCGTGCGACCAGCCGCCCTCCGGCCGCTTGGTGATCACGGGGTCGGAGCCGCTGGACAGCAGCACGCTGACGGTCCGCTCATAGGCGGCGGGATCGAG
>JAKAZX010000079.1 GCA_021826485.1 Pseudomonadota bacterium
GTCCCGCTGCACCTCCGGGCGGTGCAGCAGTTCGTCCACGTGCATCGCATAGTCGAGGCTGGTGTCAGCCTGGAACGACAGGTCCGGCGCGTAGCGCAGGCGCAGCGCATGCGCGAGTTCGCGGCGCAGGAACGGCGTGGCGTGGCGCAGCGCCGGCAGCTTCTCCGCCACGTCGGAGCGGCCGAGCCGGGTGACGAACACGGTCGCATGGCGCAGGTCGGGGCTCGTCCGCACCTCCGTCACCGTCAGCACCACATCGGCCAGCACCGGGTCGCGCACCCCGCCGCGGGCGAAGATGCCGGCGAGCACGTGGCGGATTTCCTCCGCCACGCGCAACTGGCGCTGGCTCGGCGCCTGCGCAGCGGGGGCGCCGCGCCGGCTCACGCCGGGACCAGCTCCGTCTCGTAGCACTCGACCACGTCGCCCTCGCGCAGATCGTGGAAATTGGCGAAGGACAGGCCGCATTCGTAGCCGCGCGCCACTTCGCGCACGTCGTCCTTGAAGCGCTTGAGCTGGGTCAGCTCGCCGGTGTGGATCACCACGTTGTCGCGCAGCAGCCGCACGCCGGCGCCGCGCTTCACCAGGCCCTCCGTCACCATGCAGCCGGCGACCTTGCCGACCTTGGTGATCTCGAACACGCGGCGGATCTCGGCATAGCCGAGGAACTTCTCCCGCGCCTTCGGCGCGATCTTGCCGCGCACCAGCTTCTCGATGTCGTCGGCCAGCTCGTAGATGATCGAGTAGTAGCGGATGTCCACGCCGTCGCGCTGCGCCAGATCGCGCGCCTGCGCGGTCGCGCGGACGTTGAACGCGACGATCACCGCATTCGACGCCTTGGCGAGCTGCACGTCGCTCTCGGTGATCTGGCCGACCGCCGACAGCAGCACCCGCACCTTCACCTCGTCATTGGCCAGCTTGGCGACGGTCGCCTGGATCGCCTCGGCACTGCCCTGCACGTCGGCCTTGATGACGACGGCGACTTCCTTCTGCTCGCCGGCGGCGATGCGGGCCAGCATCTGGTCGAGCGTGCCGCGCGCCGCGGTGATCGCCCCGGCCGCCTTCTCGCGCAGCTTGCGCTGGCGGAACTCGCTGATCTCGCGCGCCCGGCCTTCGTTTTCCACCGCCACCAGCGGCTCGCCCGCGGTCGGCACGCCGTCCAGGCCGAGGATTTCCACCGGCGTCGAGGGGCCGGCATCCTTCAACTGCCGTCCCTTGTCGTCCAGCATCGCGCGCACCCGGCCCCATTCGGCGCCGGCCACGACGATGTCGCCCTGGTGCAGCGTGCCGCGCTGCACCAGCACGGTGGCGACCGGGCCGCGGCCGCGATCCAGCCGGCTTTCGATCACCGAGCCTTCGGCGGCACGGGCGGGGTTCGCGCGCAGGTCGAGAATCTCGGCCTGCAGCAGGATCGCCTCCTGCAGCTTGTCCAGCCCGGTCCGCTTGGTGGCGGAAACCTCCACGTCCTGCGTCTCGCCGCCCATCTCCTCGACCACGATCTCGTGGCTGAGCAGTTCCTGGCGCACGCGGGCCGGGTTCGCGTCCGGCCGGTCCATCTTGTTGATGGCGACGATGATCGGCGCGTTGGCGGCCTTGGCGTGCTGGATCGCCTCGATGGTCTGCGGCATCACGCCGTCATCCGCCGCCACCACCAGCACGACGATGTCGGTCACGCTGGCGCCGCGCGAGCGCATCGCGGTGAACGCGGCGTGGCCCGGCGTGTCGATGAAGGTGATGCGGTCGCCCGACGACAGCTCCACCTGATAGGCGCCGATATGCTGGGTGATGCCGCCGGCCTCGCCGGCCGCGACATCGGTCGCGCGCAGCGCGTCCAGCAGCGATGTCTTGCCGTGATCGACATGGCCCATCACCGTCACCACGGGCGGGCGCGGCAGCAGTTCGTCATCGGTATCGGTGGCGCCGGCCAGGCCGATCTCCACGTCGTCCTCGGACACGCGCTTGGCGCGGTGGCCGAATTCCTGCACCACCAGCTCGGCCGTGTCGGCATCGAGGCTTTGCGTGATGGTCGCCATCACGCCAAGCCGCATCAGCGTCTTGATGACATCCGGCGCCCGCGCCGCGATGCGGTTGGCGAGTTCCTGAACGGTGATGCTGTCCGGCAGAACCACTTCGCGCACCACCTTCACCTGGTCGGAGCGCAGCCGCTCCAGTTCCGCCTGCCGCCGCTCCCGCTCGCGCTGGCGGCGCACGGAGGCGAGGCTGCGCACGCGGTCGTCCTCACCCTCGATCGCCGCCTGCACGTCGATCTTGGCGCCGCGCCGGCGGTCGTCCACGCCCTTCTTGGCGACCGGCACCTGCGGCTTGCGGGCCGCGAGCCCGGGCGTCGCGCCGGGGCGGCGGACGGGACGGCCCTCATCCTCGTCATCGGCCGCGCGCGGCGTCTTCAGCCGCAGCGTCTCGGCCGGGGCCGCGGGTGCGGCCGGCGCCGGCCGGCCGGCGGGACGCGCCACGCGCCGGTCCTCGGCCCCGCGCGCCGACGGGGCGGACTGCGCCACGGCCTGCGCCGCGGCGGCGGCTTCCGCCGTCCGTCGGGCTTCCTGGTCGGCCTTTTCGCGCGCCTCGGCCTCGATCTGCTCGCGGGCTTCCTCCTCGGCGGCGCGGCGGGCCTCCTCCTCGCGCCGGCGCGCCTCCTCGGCGGCGGACAGGATGGAAATCTTCTCCTGCTCGCGCCGTTCGGCCTCGCGCCGTGCCGCCTCGCGCTGCTGATCGGCCAGCGCGCGCTGGCGGGCGGCGAGTTCGGTTGCGGTCAGCGCGCGGCCGGCGCCGGCCGGCGGCCGGCCGACCGGGCCGGGTGCCGGACGCGTCGCCGCCGAAGGCGTCCCGGCCGCCGCGCTCGGCAGGGGTCCGCCAGACCCTCCCGGGCCGGGCGCACGCTTCTTGCGCACCTCGACCTGCACGACCTTGGACCGGCCGTGGCTGAAACTCTGTCGTACGGATCCGGCATCCACGGTCCGGCCCAGCTCCATGCGACCGCTCGGTCGCAGCGACAGCCGGCCCTTGCCCGCGTCCTGATCGTTGCCTTCGCTCATCTACCCGCCTGCACCTTGCTTCGACCCGCCCGGCCACGATCGCCGGCATTTAACTCGCCCGGCGGGGTCCGCAACCCGGCCAGCCGCTCCGATTCCAGGCGGATCCGCTCCGCCAGTTGGCCGGGCGCCACCGCGACATGCACCGCATGGTCCCGACCGAAAATGCCGCCCAGCGCCGCTGCCTCCAGCGGCGCCACGACCGGCCCCGTCCATCCGCCGAGCAGCCGCTGCCGCTCCTCCACGCTGCCATCGGCGGCCTGCACCACCAGTGACGCCCGCCCCCGCTCCAGCCACTCCCGCGCCTTGGTGTAGCCTGCGACGGCCTGTCCGGCACGCCGGGCAAGGCCGAGTTGCTCGCCGATCCGCCGCAACAGCGCCACTTGCAGACCGGAGAGAAGATCCTGAGGTACCGAGACCGGGCCGCGCGCCGCCCTGGCGAATCCGCCCCTCGTGCGCGCGGTTTCTACCACATCCCCAACCGCACTCAACCAGATTCCCCGGCCGGGCAGACGTGCGCCGAGGTCGGGGACCAGCACGCGGTCCGGCGATACGACGAAGCGGATCATGCGCTCCTTCGGCAACCGCTCGCGCGTCACCGCGCAGCGGCGCAGCGGGCCGTGTTCGGGCTCGTCGTCCTCGGCGTCGCCTTGCGGCCCGGGTTCAGTCGTGGCCCGCCTCCTGCCCGCCCTCGCCGGCACCGGCTTCGGCTTCGTCGGCGAACCAGTGGGCGCGCGCCGCCATGATCACCTCGTTGGCGGTCGCCTCGTCCATGTTCGCCGCACCGACGATCTCGACCAGTTCGTCGGAGGCAAGGTCGGCCAGATCGTCCAGCGTCTTCACGCCCTTCTCGCCCAGCGCCACCAGCATGGCCGGCGTCAGCGTCTCGATCGCGGCCACCTCGTCCGACACGCCCATCGCGGTCCTCCGCTCGGTCAGTTCGCTGTCGCGGCGAACCAGGAACTGCTCGGCACGGCGGATCAGCTCCTCCGCCACCTGCTCGTCGAACCCTTCGATGGAAGCGAGTTCGTCGGGCGGCGTGAAGGCCAGTTCCTCGATCGTGTTGAACCCTTCGGTCACCAGCAGGCCGGCGATCACGTCGTCCACGTCCAGCGCCTCGACGAACAGGCCGGTGCGGCGACGGAACTCCTCCTGCCGGCGCTCGCTTTCCTCGGCTTCGGTCAGGATGTCGATGTCCCAGCGCGTCAACTGGCTGGCCAGCCGCACGTTCTGCCCGCGCCGGCCGATCGCCAGCGACAACTGGTCGTCCGGCACCACCACCTCGACCCGCCCGGCCTCCTCGTCCATCACCACCTTGGTCACCTCGGCCGGGGCCAGCGCGTTGACCACAAAGGTCGCGGCCTGCGGGCTCCAGGGAATGATGTCGATCTTCTCGCCCTGCAGTTCCTGCACCACCGCCTGCACGCGCGAGCCGCGCATGCCGACGCAGGCGCCGACCGGGTCGATCGAGGAATCGCGGGAAATCACCGCCATCTTCGCCCGGCTGCCGGGATCGCGCGCGACCGCCTTGATCTCGATGATACCGTCGTAGATTTCCGGCACTTCCTGCGCGAACAGCTTGGCGAGGAAGCCGGGATGGGTGCGGCTGAGGAAGATCTGCGGCCCGCGCGGCTCCTCGCGCACGTCGTAGATATAGGCGCGCACGCGGTCGCCGTTGCGGAAGCTTTCGCGCGGGATCAGTTCGTCGCGGCGCAGCAGCGCCTCGGCGCGGCCGATCTCCACCATCAGGTTGCCGTATTCGGTCCGCTTGACCACGCCGTTGATGATCTCGCCGACGCGGTCCTTGAACTCGTCGAACTGCTGGGCGCGCTCGTACTCCCGCACGCCCTGCACGATCACCTGCTTCGCGGTCTGGGCGGAGATGCGGCCGAAATCGATCGGCGGCAACGGATCGACCAGATATTCGCCGAGCTTGATGTCCGGCTTGAACTTGCGCGCGATATGGACGGGGATCTGCGTCTCCTCGTTCTCCACCGTCTCCACCGCCTCGGTCCAGCGGGACAGGCGGACCTCGCCGGTCTTGCGGTCGATGGTGGCGCGGATGTCCTTCTCATGCCCGTATTTCGCCCGGCCCGCCTTCTGGTAGGCCTTCTCCAGGACATCGAGCACCTTTTCGCGATCCAGCGACTTCTCGCGCGCGACGGCATCGGCCACCAGCAGCAGCTCGGGTCGGGCGACGGCGGTATCCATGGCGTGGGCCTCTCAATTGGTCCGATCAGTTGGTCGGGGGCGGGGTTGCGGCGGCAGCGATCAGCGCATCGGTCAGCACGAGTCGGGCGCGACGCAGATCGGCCCACGGCAGCGCCACCTCGCTCCCGTCGTCAAGCCGCAGCCGCGCATGGGTTGCGTCCGCGCCCAGCACCACGCCGGAAAAGCGGCGACGCCCGTCCAGCGGCGGATCGAGTTCGGCACGCGCAACGTGACCGGCGAACCGGTTCCAGTCCTTGATGCGGGTCAGCGGCCGGTCGATGCCGGGGGAGCTGACCTCCAGCGTCCATTCGCCCGGCATCGGGTCCGCAACGTCGATGGTCGCCCCGATCGCCCGGCTGATCGCCTCGCAATCCTCGACCCTGACCGGCGCGCCATCGGCGCGGTCGGCCATGATCTGGACGGTCGGACGGTCGCGCCCGGCGATGGCGACGCGAACCAGCTCATAGCCCATGCTCTCCAGCGTGGGCGCGACGATATCGGCGATGCGGGCCTCCAGCCCCAGATGGCGCGGACGGTCAGTGTCCAAAACAAAAAAGGCGGCCCGTTAGGGCCACCCTCCGTGATCGGTCGGAAGATGATTGTTGGCCGCAGACATAGGCCCAACGCCGGGGCGGCGCAAGATGCCGCGGCTCAGAAAGCCACCGGCCCGAACAGCAGCCGCAGCACCGCATACAGCGCCCCGCCGACCAGGAAACCGACCAGCGTGCCGTTGACGCGGACGTATTGCAGATCGCGCCCGACCCGCAGTTCCAGCTTCTCGGTGATGGTCGCGGCGTCCCAGTTCGCCACCACCTCGGCAATGAAGCCGGCGACCGATGCCTGGGCGGAAGGGAGCAGCGTGGCGATCACGCCCTCGGCCGCCCGTTGCAGCCGCAGGCGGGCGGCCGGGTCGGTCAGCAGCAGCGTGCCCAGATTGGCCAGTGCCCCTTCCAGCACCGCGATCGTGCGGCCGTTCGGCCGCACCGCATCCGCCTCCAGCGCCACCCGCAGGCGCGACCAGACATCGCGCACCCAGCCCTGCACGGTGTCGTGGGCCAGCGCCCGGCGCAGCGCCCGGCCGATCTCCGCCGCCCGTTCCGGGTCCTCCTCGATCCGCGCGATTTCGCGGCGCATCCATTCGTCGAAGGCGGCGCGCAGGTCGGAGCCGTCGCCCTCCATCCGGTCCAGCTCGGCGTTCACCTGCGTCAGCACGCGCCGCGCGATGGAGGCGCCGAGCGCCCAGCCGACCAGCGCGCCTCCCTGCTCACGCACCCGCTCCTCGATCGCGCGGCGCAGGGCGTCCTCGCGCTCCGCCAGCACGCTTTTCAGCCGCACCAGGATGAAGCCGAACACCTCCTGGTGCCGACCGCCCTCCACCAGCTTGCGCATCGCCCCGGCCGCAACCCGCCCGGCCGCCGGGCCGCCCAGCACGCGCGGCACGATCCGGCCGAGCAGCCGGCGGGCACGGCCGTCCTCGATGCTGCCGAGCAGGCGCGGCAGCAGCGCGGCAAGCCCCTCCGCGGCCGGACGGGTGGCCACCGGGTCGGCCAGGAAGCCGGCGACGATGCCGGCGAGGTCGATGCGGCCGATCATCCGCCGCACCTCGGCGTCGGTGAACACGTGGTTGCCGACGAAGCGGCCGAGCGCGCGGCCCAGCCGCGCCTTCTGCGCCGGGATGATGGCGGTGTGCGGGATCGGCAGGCCCAGCGGGTGGCGGAACAGCGCCGTCACCGCGAACCAGTCGGCGATGCCGCCGACGAAGCCGGCCTTCGCCGCCGCCTGCAGCACCGCGGTGGCGAAACCGGCAGGCAGCGCATAGCTCACCAGCGTCAGGCCGGCCATCAGCAGCAGCAGCCCGCCGGCGAACGCCTTGTGCCGGTTCAGCGTCCGCCGCGCCGCGCGGTCGGCATCGTCGCCGGCCAGCGGCGCGGGCGGAGGGGAGGAGGCATCCATGCGCCACCGACGCTAGCACGCCGGGGTTCTCGGACAAGCCCGGCTATGTTATACTGTAACATATGCAGGATCCGCTCTCCGTCGCCGCGCCGCTCGGGCTGCGGCTGGCCCTCGCCGCCGCGCTGGCCGGGCTGATCTGGCTCGCCGTCTGGTGGGCGCGCGGCGCATGAGGGGGGCGATCACGGTGGACCGGCTGACCTGCCGGCATGGCGGCGTGGCCGTCCTGGAAGATGTCAGCGCCCGCTTCGCCCCCGGCAGCCTGACCGCGGTGGCGGGGCCGAACGGGGCGGGCAAGACCACGCTGCTGCGCGCCATCGCCGGGCTGCACCCGGTTGCCGCGGGGCTGATCGACCGCGGCGCCCTGCCGCCCGGCGGCATCGCCCTGCTGCCGCAATCCGCGATCCTCGACCGCAGCTTCCCACTGACTGCGGCGGATGCGGTGGCACTCGGCGCCTGGCCGCGCATCGGCGCGTTCCGCGGCCTGGGCGCGGCCGGCGAGCGGCAGGTCGCCGCGGCGCTCACCGAGGTGGGGCTGGCGGGGTCCGCGCGAAAGCTGATCGGCACGCTGTCGGCCGGGCAGTTCCAGCGGCTGTTGTTCGCCCGCGTCATCATGCAGGACGCGCCGGTGATCCTGCTGGACGAACCGTTCAACGCCGTCGATGCCGCGACCGTCGCCGACCTGCTGGCGCTGGTCCGGCAGTGGCACGCGGCCGGCCGCACGGTGATCGCGGTGCTGCACGACCTGGACCTGATCGCCGCGCAGTTCCCGCAGACGCTGCTGCTCGCCCGCCGCCAGGTCGCCTGGGGCCGGACGGCGGAGGTGCTGGCGCCGGCCAACCTGCGGCGCGCCGCGGCATGATCGCCGATCTGCTGTTCGGCCCGTTCGCGTTCGGCTTCATGCGCCGGGCGCTGGCGGGGTGCATCGCCCTGTCGTTCGCCGGGCCGCCGCTCGGCGTGTTCCTGGTGCTGCGGCGGATGGCGCTGACCAGCGACGTGCTGCAGCACGGAATCCTGCCGGGCATCGCGCTCGGCGCGCTGCTGGGCGGGCTGTCGGTGCCGGCGATGGGGATCGGCGGGCTTGCCGCGGGGCTCGCGGTCGCGCTGCTGGCCGGCTGGCTCGCCCGCGCCACCGGCGGGCGGGAGGATGCGCAGTTCGCCGGCATCTACCTGGTGGCGCTCGCCGCCGGCATCGCCATCATCTCGGCGACGCGCGGGATCGATCTCGGCCACCTGCTGTTCGGCAGCGTGATGGCGGTGGACGATGCCGCGCTGACGCTGATGGCCGGCATCGCCACCGCCGCCCTGTTCGGGCTCGCGACGATCTGGCGGCCGCTGGTGGTGGAAAGCTTCGACCCCGACTTCCTGCGCGCCGCCGGCGGGCGGGGCGCCGGCTGGCATCTGGGCTTCATGGCGCTGGTGGTGCTGTGCGTGGTCGGCGGCTTCGTCGCCATGGGCACGCTGATGTCGGTCGGGCTGATGATGCTGCCGGCGGTCGCGGCGCGGCACTGGGCGGCGGGGCTGGCCGGGCAAATGCGGGCCTCGGTCGCGATCGCCCTGCTCGCCTCCTGGCTCGGCCTTACGCTGTCGTTCGATGCCGACATTCCCGCCGGTCCGGCGATCGTGCTGGTGGCCGGCGCGCTGTGGCTGGCGAGCGTTGCGGCCGGCCGGCGGGAGAGCCTGCTGCGCAGGCATTTCCCGCCGCTATTCCCGGCAATCGGACAGAATCGCCCGACATAGCGGCACCCTGCCACAAAATCGGTCGGCGCGGCATGCGGGCGGTTGCGCGGCCGTCCGGGTTTGGGCACAGTTCGCACATGCAGCAACAGCTCGTCGCCACCGTGCCGGCCCTGGCCCGCGATCTGTTGGCGCTGACCGCCCGCACCCGCGAGAGCCATGACGCCGACCCGTTCGGCAACCCCGTGCTGTCGATCGCGCTCGCCATCTCCCGCCGCATCGACAGCGGCGCGCTGACCGCGGAGGAGATCGAGGGGCTGGTGCGCCATTTGCGCGACGCCGCCTTCGCCGACCGCGCGCGGCGGCTGGCAGCCTATGTCGGGGGCACCGATCCGGCCGCGACCGGAGCGGCGATGGCGGCGCTGGCGGAGCGGCTGGTGCGGCCGGACCCGGCGGACAGCCCGGTGCCGCTGGCGACGTTCCGCGCGCTGGTGGAGCGTCCGCGCTTCGCCGCGGTGTTCACCGCCCACCCCACCTTCGGCCTGCCGGCGGAGGTGGCGGCCGCGCTGGCCGCCACAGCAACCGGGCAGCCGCCGGACGTATGCTTCCCCTCTCACCGTTCCGAAGGCGTCACGCTGGGGGCGGAATTCGCCCAGGCCGCCACCGCGATGGCGCATGGCCGCGACGCGCTGGACGCGCTGACCGCCGCACTGCTGGCCGCCGCGCGCGCCGCCTGGCCGAACCGCTGGACCGACATCGCTCCCGCCCCGGTGATCCTGACCAGTTGGGTGGGCTACGACACCGACGGGCGCACCGATATCGGCTGGTGGGACACGCTGCGGCTGCGGCTGGAGATGAAGCGGCTGCAACTGGTTCGCCTGCACGGCCAGATCGCCCCGCTGCCGGCCGGGCGCGCGGTGACGGCGCGGCTGGCCGCCGCGCTCGCCGCGGTGGAGGCGCAGATCGCCGCCGCCCCGGCCACGCCCACCCCCGATCAGGCCGCCGCCTTCGCCCATGCGCTGATCGGCGGGCGGGAGGCCGCGCTGGTGACGCCGGAGCCGCTGGACGCGCTGTTCCGGGAGGCCATCGCCGCCGCGCCGGAGACGGAGCGGATGCCGCTGGCGGTCGCGCGGGCCGGACTGCGCTCGCACGGGCTCGGTCTCGCGCACACCCATGTCCGGCTGAATTCGTCGCAGTTGCACAACGTGGTCCGCCAGCGCCTGGGTCTCGCGGACCCGCCGGCCGACCCGTCGCGCCGGCGCGTGCTGCTCGGCGCGATCAACGCGGCGCTGGATGCGGTGCAGCCGGTGGCGGTGGATTTCGGCGCCCTGCTGGCCGAAGGCGCCTCCGCCGCCCGGCTGATGATGACGGTCGCGCAACTGGTGAAGCATATCGACGGCGCCACCCCGGTCCGCTTCCTGATCGCCGAGACCGAGTCGGGCTACACGCTGCTCGCCGCGCTGTGGCTCGCGCGGCTGTTCGGCATCGAGCGGATGGTGGAGATCAGCCCGCTGTTCGAGACCGCGGAGGCGCTGGAGGCCGGCATCCGGGTGCTGGAGGAGGCGCTGCGCAGCCCGCACTACCGCGCCTATCTCCAGGCCACGGGCAGGCTCGCGATCCAGTTCGGCTATTCCGATTCCGGCCGCTACATCGGCCCGCTCGCCGCCACCTACCTGATCGAGCGGCTGCGGCTGAAACTGGTGGAGGCGCTGACCCATCACGGCCTGACCGGGATCGAGGTGCTGCTGTTCGACACGCATGGCGAGAGCGTGGGACGCGGGGCGCATCCCGGGTCGCTGGCCGACCGGCTGGCCTATCTGTCGCCGCCGATGGCGCGGCGGGCGCTGGCGGCGGCGGGGATCGCGACGCGCGAGGAATCGGCCTTCCAGGGCGGCGACGGGTATCTGCTGTTCGGCACCCCGCCGCTCGCCGCCGCGACCGTCGCGCGGATCGCCGAGCATGCCTTCCCGCCGCAGGCCGCGCCGCCGCCCGACCCGATCTATGCCGAGCCCGACTTCTCGGCCGACTTCTTCGCGAGCTGCCGCGCCGGCATGCAGGAACTGGTGGAGGATGCCGGCTATGCGGCGCTGCTGGGCGCGTTCGGCCCGGCGCTGCTGGACCGCTCTGGCTCCCGCCCCGCGGCGCGGCAGGCGGACGGCATGGCCGGCCCGGCGATGATCCGCCATCCGCGCGAACTGCGCGCGATCCCCAACAACGCCATCCTGCATCAGCTCGGCTGGCTCGCGAACACTTTGCAGGGGCTCGGCGGGGCCGCCGCGCGGCACCCGGAAACCTTCGCCGAACTGCGCGAGCGCAGCGCCCGCTTCCGCAACGCACTGGCACTGCCGGCGCATGCGCTGGCGCATTCCGACCTGGACGTGCTGCGCGCCGTCGTGGCGACGCTGGACCCGGGCATGTGGCTGGACCGGGCGGCGCATGCGCGCATCCCCGGCCGGCGCCAGGCGCTGGTGGCGGTCGCGCGGGCGCTGGAACGGCTCGATCTGTGGGCGCAGGCGCAGGCGATGTTCCGCCGCATCCAGGCCGACCATGTCAGCCTGCGCGCGGTCTGGCCGGATGCGCCGCGCCTCGCCGACAGGGAGGTGCTGCTGCACGCACTCCGCCTGGCGATGGTCCACCGCATCTGGATCCTGGCTGCCGCGATCCCGGATTTTTCGCCCCGCCACGGCGTCACCCGCGCCGCGCTCGATCAGCGGCTGCTGCGGCTCGATGTTCCCGCCTCGCTCGCGTTCCTGGGGGAAGTGTTCCCCTCCGCCCCCGACCCGGCGACCGACCGCGACTATGCCGAGCCGCGCGCCCCCCGCGCCGCCGCCGCCTATGCGCGCGAGCATGCCGAGATCTTCCAGCCGATGGCGCGCTATTTCGCCCTGGTGCGGGAGATCAGCACCGCGGTCGCGCACGAGGTCGGCGCGCTCGGCTGAACCGCGCGCGGCGGGCCCGTCAGGCGTCGCTGCCCCAGGCCTCCGCGGTCGCGCCGGCCAGCGCCTGCACCCGCGCCTCGTCCGCCGCGAGTTCCTGCGCCGGCCCGGAATAGACCACCGCGCCGTCGTCCAGCACGAAGGCATGGTCGGCGATCGCAAGGCTCATGCGCACGTTCTGCTCGACCAGCAGCACCGACATGCCTTCGTCGCG